>JAQBYJ010000084.1 GCA_027622555.1 Verrucomicrobiota bacterium | reverse complement strand
CCAACGAAAAAGCCCGAATCAAACTGACTCGCCTTTATCCGAATTTATAGATGGTACAGGGTACTAGTATCTCTTAACGCATCGGACATAAGCCCGAGTGTCCGACTAAGTTGTCATTATAGACAAGATAATTTAGACTCGATCAGACCTGGATTCCGCCAATTTCTTCAATTCGGCTGCCAGAGATGCACACCCAGCCTTCATCCAACGCATCCAGGAGGTTTCCACTTCCCCCGCATGAAACCCATAGGCTTCCTCTTGCTCTGAAAGCTCCATCTCGAAGCGCGGGTGAATGAAATCGAGATAGTCCAAGGTCGTTCTCAATTTCTCGAATAGAATACATCAGGCGTTTACCTCATCGTCTTTCAACAAGAGAAAAATTAAACAAATTCCCATCACCACAAACATACGCATGGCTGCGTCTTGTCCGTTGAAAATCTTGGACTGCCACATAAGAAACCATTCCCCGCCAATAATAAGAAATGCAACAAACCATTGAAGCAGGCTTACCGTGAGCCCCACAGCGGCTAAGTCTTTTGACTGATTGAACAGAGCAGCACAAGAAAATCGGTTTTTCCACAATTTCAAGACTCCGAATCCAATTATGGTCATAGCTACCAGCTCCCAAAAAATAATGACCCAATAAAAGAGGTGATGAATAATCGGTGATTCTATGGCTCGCCACATACCCGAATTTCCTTCGAAGGTTGAGTTCATACTTAGGACAGCTTCAACAAACGCGTAGTTTGAACCATAGTCAGTCAGGTTGTTAAAGACCACCAGAGAAAGAAATAGAAATGAGGCGAAAACTAGGACGATTTTGCAGTAACGAATTGGCATAGGTGAGAATTCAGGAGAAAATAGTATTCTTTTCCAATGGCAATAGTGATCCAGATTTCGTCAGAAGCTTGCCAAACACTTGACAAGGTCGTGATAGTCTCCCGCTTTCTACTTTACCAAAATCTACTGCGTCGCACTTATGCCATCTGAGGTTTCAAACAAATCCACGTTCGTTCAGATCCAGTCTCTGGGGATGAGCTTTGAGGAGGGACCTCCAGTGCTGGAAGATATTAATCTCGAGATAGAAGAGCAGGAGTTTGTCACCCTCATTGGTCCCAGCGGTTGCGGGAAGTCCACGTTGCTACGCATTCTTTCGGGTTTGATCACAAACTACTCAGGATCTGTTTCACTAAAAAACCGTAGTCCGGCAGAGGCACGAGAGGACGCATTCTTCGTTTTTCAGGATGCAACGCTTCTTCCCTGGTTGAGGGTTCAGGCAAATGTGGAGCTCCCTCTAAAAATCAAAGGCGTACCCAAGGAGCAGCGACAACTAAAAGCGAACGAAATGATCAAGCTTGTTGATCTTGAGGACGCCATGCAAAAATTCCCATGGCAACTCTCGGGAGGCATGGCCATGCGAGTATCCATTGCACGAGCTCTGAGCACGTCACCGAAAATCCTGCTCATGGATGAACCCTTCGGTTCACTTGACGAAATGACCCGGGACCGCCTAAACGAAGACCTGTTGAAAATTCGAGACGAGGATCCATTCACAGCCTTTTACGTCACTCATTCTGTAGCCGAGGCTCTCTTCCTCTCAACCAGAGTGGTGGTACTTTCCTCTAATCCGGGCCGTATCGAAACCATTATTGAAGTTCCTTTTTCCTATCCCCGCCAGGCGGCCCTACGTGAACAACCGGAGTATCTGGAATTGCTTGCAAAAACGACCCACGCCCTTCGAGAGGCAAATCAAGCATGACTTCCCGGAAATATAATTTCGTACTGATGCCCATTCTATCCAGTCTGGTTATTTTGGGAATCTGGTTTGGAATCGGCTCCTGCATAGAACAATCCAGAATCTCGGATAGTGGCTATTCAAGGAACGATGCCGTTGGCTCGCGAAAAGCGGTGCTTCCTGTCCCAACTGAGGTAATCATGTCAATCGTTGAGGAACGACACGACTTGTTTCAAGCAGCGGGTAATACTTTTTCAGCTGCACTCATGGGGTTCATGGGCGCTGTCGTGATTGGTTATTCTGTTTCATTGATTTTTGCCTCATCAAAATTACTGAAACAGGCCGCTTATCCGTGGATTCTTATTCTGCAAATGACCCCAATCATTATTCTCGCGCCGATTGTCTCAATCTGGATGGGCCCCGGTTTGATGGCAACCACAGTAATTACATTTCTTATAGGATTTTTTCCTGTGGTCGCCACCAGCATCCAGGGATTAATTTCAACGGATAAAAAATTACTCGGCTTATTTGCGGTCTGTAATGCCAGTAAATCTCAGGAAATTATGATGCTTCGAGTACCGTATTCTATGCCTTACTTTCTTGCCGGCATGAAGATTGCCGGAACCTTGGCACCCATCGGTGCTATTACAGGAGATATCTTTGCAGGAACTTCCTCAAGTGGTGGGGCGGGCTTAGGAT
Source organism: Verrucomicrobiota bacterium (assembly GCA_027622555.1). Classification (NCBI taxonomy): domain Bacteria; kingdom Pseudomonadati; phylum Verrucomicrobiota; species Verrucomicrobiota bacterium. The sequence continues at coordinate 22,378 of JAQBYJ010000084.1, read as the reverse complement.
TCATGGCTCTTGTTTATATTTCTTCGGCCAAGATTCCTGCCCTGTTTGCAACAGCCACCATCGCCTGCTTTATCGGTTTTGTTTTTGTTGGTGGCGTGAACTTAATTCACTGGTTCGCCTTACATAAGTGGCACGACTCTCTGGTTAAAACGGATTAATGAAAACGGCATTCATGAAATTCATTTTCCGATCCTTGGTGACAGGATTCGTTTTGCTTAGTTTTGCTTGCTCCAAACAAGAGAATAACAATCAGACAAATCAAGGACTGACGAAAGTCACCCTGCAAACGGACTGGTATGCTCAGCCAGAACACGGCGGATTTTATCAGGCATTAGTTAAGGGTTATTATAAAGAAGCTGGACTTGATGTTGAAATAATTCCGGGCGGACCCAACGCCATGACCGTCCAGAAAGTGGCCCAGGGAGTTGCCGATTTTTCATTGGGCCGAAGTGATCAAATTATTGTGGCGGTTTCACGCGGTGTGCCGCTCATGATTCAAGGAGCCATCATGCAGCAGGATCCACAGGCCATCATGTTTCACAAAGAATCAGGGATTAAAGATTTCAAGGATTTGGACGGGAAAACAATCATGGCCATTCCAGGATCCACTTTTGTTGGTATGCTCGAACACAGCTATGGCATCCAGATCGACGTCATACCGACGGATTTTGGCATGAACCGCTTTCTGGCAGACAAGGCATTTATCCAACAATGCTTTATAACAAACGAACCTTATTATGTCTCTCGTGAAGGAGCGAATGTTGGCACACTTCTATTGTCGGATTCCGGATTTTCCCCCTACCGCGTGTGGTACACATCCAGTGGATACGCCCGCGCGAACCCAGAAATAGTCCAAGCGTTTTCCGAAGCCTCGATACGCGGTTGGAATGACTATCTGACCGGAGACCGTAGCGAAGCCGATAATCTTATTTCGTCATCCAACCCAAAGCAAACGCCTGACTTTATAGATTACGTGGTCAACTCCATGATCGAGAACCAGTTGGTTACAGGAGATCCAGAAAAAGGAGAAGCAATGGGTCGCCTGACAATCGAACGGATTCAAAAGCAAATAGATCAGTTGAATGAAATCGAAGCCCTGGAGTCTGACGTTAAAATCGATCAAGTGCTTCCAAGGCATATCCGTGAACCGAACCCTGGATCTATTAACTCCACTCCCCAAGGATTACTCGTAAAGTTGATATCCAATGCAGGAACTCAGGAGATGACCATTGCCGCTGAAGAAATGGCAAAGATTGCCCAGAATGCGAAAATGAAATTCTTCGCAACCGAGGAAGTGGAATACGACATGACCATCGTATATTTGAAAGATTTCCTGGATACGTTTATTGAGGATACAACGCTCAATTTTTGGATTATGAATTGCGGGGACAAGTACCAATCGAATTTTTATCCTGAAATACTCGAATCATCAAAACCGTTTTTTATTCTTACGATTGACCAGAAACCATTAGCTCAATGGCTCAAGGATCAGGGACACCCAAAAGAATGGGGTCCGCATATAGTTAATATTCAAAACACCGATGGTCTATTGGACCCTCCTCATAAAAATCCTTGGGGAGTAATTGAAATGATCCTTACAACAAAGACGCAGGCCTTCGGAAATTGGGGAGCATCGAAAAATTCAGAATCGATAAATTCAGGTAGGGATATTTTCCAAAACAGTTGTGCCAGCTGTCACGATACGGGAAATGGAATCTTGGGCGGAAAAGTTTCAACAAGAAACCTTCAAATGCTGGCCGTCTTTGCAAAGAATACAGAAGTCTACTTCAGAAAACTATTGGACTCTCCCAAAGAAACCAACCCCCTAGCTGAGAAAATGCCTAGCTATAAACACTACAGCGAAAAACAGGTAAACGACCTGATTGCGTTCCTGAAATCCAGGTAGTCAGAATCGAAACCAAGGTTGCCGAGATGTAGGAGCCAGCTTTAGCTTTAGTTATGAGAAACAAGAACTCGCGATGTTTCTAAAGTGCGACAAAGGCATCGAAATCGATGACCTCAACTTCTCCAACTAGAAAACAGGACGGGCACTGAAAGCTCATCTCAAGTAGCGAACTGAGTATCGCTATGTAAGGCAAAACCTAGCGTAGCCCTTTTAATCGAGTGATCGAATCCTTACATTGCGATAGGCTACCGGACCATGGTCACCTTGAAGTAACAGCGGACCGGTTGCGCTTTCGTCCTCAAATAGCGCACCTCGCGTCGGCCCGGAAATAGTAGCGTGCTTGTGAATGACGATTCCGTTCTGCACCACCTTCACAAAATCGGCGTCTCGAGTTTTGTTACCATCGAGGTCAAAGCTCGGCACCCGAAAGATTACATCGAAGCTTTCCCATTCACCCGGTTTCCGGCAGGCGCTTATTTTTGGAGGATGGCCATCGTAGCCTTCGTTACCTTCGCGCGCGTTCAGTATCCCAACGAGGATAAATCGCACCACAATCATGGGGACCCATTTCATCCTTTCCCCAGGTGTCTTTTATTTGAATCTCATAGCGACCCATAAAGTAGATCCCTGAGTTTGATTCCTGAGATATGAGAAATTCGACATGTAACTCAATGTCTCCGAACTCGATGCGACTTATCAGATTTTCGGTTTTACCAATCGGCCCGTTGACGATGATGCCAGCCTCACCGTCATCATATTGAAGTAATTTCGGATCGTCGGCATGCAATGCTACGCTTCCGCTGGTTGTCCAATCGGCAGTCCCATTCAGTATCTTGATTGGCCGACTGCCAAAGATCGAGACCGCGATCTCCAAACAACTCTTTCCAGTCGGATTCCTGATTCCTTTCTGAGGCTTCCATAAGCATCAAAGGAAGACTGGCCGGATATTGAACGGCAAGCAGCAAACAGGACCATTTAAAACGAGGTGGACTTTAAAAGTAGCTATGGCCAGAACTATTGAATGGTTATGAAGCAACTCATCCTTTTATTCAGTCTGTTACTTTCCCGGTTAATGTTAACTGCCGAGACACCACACATCGTTATCTTTCTGGCGGACGATCTGGGCTGGAAGGACGTGGGTTTTCATGGAAGCGAGATCGAGACTCCACACATCGACAAGTTGGCAAGTGAAGGAATCCAGCTGGATCGCTTTTATGTGCAGCCAATCTGCTCCCCCACCCGCGGGGCGTTAATGAGCGGCAAGTATCCGTTTAACCTGGGCCTGCAAGTGGATGTGATTCGTCCCTGGGACGTATATGGTTTAAACCTGGAGGAGAAAATCCTGCCGCAGTTTTTCAAGCAGGCGGGATATGCGACAGCCATTGTTGGAAAGTGGCACCTGGGGCTGAGCAAACAGGCCTTCCTACCTCAGAACCGCGGGTTTGATTACCAATACGGTCACTACCTTGGCATGATCGACTATTTCACACACGACCGACTCGGTGGCATCGATTGGCACCGCAATGGAACTTTGGTCAAGGAAGAAGGTTATACCACCGATCTAATGGCAAACGAAGCGGTGCGATTGATCAAGCAGCACAATGCGGATCAACCCCTCTTTCTCTACATGCCATTTAATGCGCCCCATACTCCACTCCAGGTGACTGAAACATATGAAAAGAAGTATGCTCATATCAAAGACCCATCCCGCAGAACCTTTGCCGGGATGGTTGACTGTATGGATGTCGCGATTGGCCGTGTGTTGGCTGCGCTGGAGTTACAAGGCATGCGCGACAACACACTGGTCATGTTCTCTTCCGATAACGGAGGACGCATTCGATTCGGCGCGGACAACGGGAAGCTGCGCGGTGGAAAGAAGGAATTATTTGAAGGCGGAATCCGTGTACCAACGGTGATCCATTGGCCGGGGAAATTGGAAGGCGGAAAAACCGTGACCGAGGTGATCCATGTAGTTGATGTCTTACCGACTTTGGTCGGCATCATTGGCCAAGCTGTGCCAGCGATCGATGGCATGGATGTCATGCCGATACTCAAAGGAGCGAAACAAACACGCACGGAAGTTCCACTGCACATCGCCCCGGACAGGTCTGCACTCTTGGACGGGAAATGGAAACTGGTGATCGGTGCGGAAGAACCGGTAGACGGCGTTTCCTCCGATGTAGTGCACCTGTTTGATGTGAAGGCGGACCCGTTTGAGCACAATGATCTCAAAGACCTCCATCCTAAGGTAGTTAAAAAAATGATGGCAATAATAGAGGACTACCTGGCGGCGTCCGTTGAACCACACGGAGATGCATCCAATGGAGAAACGAGCGTGCCTGAGGGTTTTGAGCTACCCAAAGTATGGGACCCGTGGTTGGATTAATTTGGATAGGCAGTATCTAAGACGCTGAACAGTTAAAAACCTACAGCTTACCGACAACACTCATTTAAATAGTTACCTTTTTGAAGGAATGTACGTAGTATTTGTTGAAAGGTAGCAGTCGCTTCCTAAACATTCAGTGTTGCCCTATGTTGCTATTCCCTAAAAGACAAACATCCCTCCTTTCTATTACAGGATTTTTCTTTGCGTTCTTCGGAATGAGTATGTCCGGCTCCGAAGAACTCTATGATCTAAACAATGATCCAGAGGAATGGACCAACCTCTCCGACAAGCCCGATTATGCAACTGTTAAGAGTCGCCTGAAATCTCAGGCTCCAGACACATTCGCACCAATGGGAACACCTTTCAGCAAACTAAAGGTCGTCTTTAGGGGTGAGACGTTTCATTGGGAACCGAAGCGCTAATGCAGTGTTCAAAGTCTACTACCTCATTGTCACCAACAACAAACGGCAGAGCAGGGATGCTCTGGCCCTACCTTTCCTGTATTTTATGGTAGGGCGACTGCGTCCCCGCAGCGCCGAGCACTGCGACAAATATTGTTCAACGAATTACCTGTCCATCTTGAGAAACCTAAAATAATGAGATCTATATTTCGACAGACTTTATTTTTTTTCTTTCCTGTCTCATCTACGTCGGCTGCTTTGGCGCAAAAGAAAACAAACCGCTCAACGTGGTTCTGATTCTGGCCGATGACCTACGTCCTGGATTGGGTTGCTATGGTGATACGGAGGTGAAGACACCGCATATTGATAGCCTTGCTCAACGGGGTATGGTTTTTGAAAGGGCCTATGTGCAATATCCCGTGTGCAATGCCAGCCGCACCTCTTTCCTGACAGGTTGGCGTCCCGACCGGACCGGAGTAATCAATAACCAGACTCAATTCCGCAAGGAGCATCCCGACATCGTTACTCTTCCCCAAATGTTTCGGGAAAACGGTTATTACTCAGCCGGAATCGGGAAGCTTTTTCATTCAGGCACCAAGGCGGACGGTTCACGCACTTTTTTTGAAGACGCCAAGTCCTTCGATTATTTTGCCAGCTACCATCGATCTACCACGGAACTGGGAAACCAGGGAGAAGGTCGAAATGTAACCAACGGCGCTCTCGGTTGGGCCAGGTGGTTGGCAGCTGAAGGAGACGATGAAGATCAACCCGATGGAATGAACGCCGCCGACGCGGTTCGGATCCTGGATGAAGTAAAAGACAAACCTTTCTTCCTTGGTGTGGGGTTTCATAAACCGCACGACCCATTCCACGCACCCAAAAAGTACTTCGACTTATTTCCGCCCGACAGCATTCAACTCCATCGCCAGCCAGAAAACCGAACGGAAGATCTTCCGCTCGCAATTCCCGGAGACAAAACCATTTTTGCCAAGTTCACCGACCAGGAGCGTATGGAATTCAAACGGTCTTATCTCGCATGTACCGCATTTATGGATGCGCAAGTCGGTAAGATTCTGGACAAGCTCACCGAGCTGAAGCTATGGGATAATACGATCGTGATATTCGCATCCGACCATGGATATCACTTGGGCGAACACGCCTGGTGGAATAAGGTAACCGTCTTTGAGCAAGGAGCACGCTCGCCGTTCGTCGCCTGGGTTCCTGGCATCACTGATCCAGGTACGCGAACCTCCTCTTTGATTGAATTCGTCGATCTTTACCCCACTCTAGCTGACTTGTGTGACCTGAAGCTTCCACACGAAATGGACGGCAAGAGTTTTGCTCCGATTCTAAAAGACCCAAACCACTCAGGAAAAACCGCCGCCTTTACCCAGGTTTCCCGAGGCCAAGAAATGGGACGAAGCGTTCGCGCCGATCAATGGCGCTACACCGAATGGGACTTCGGTCGCGAAGGTGTCGAGCTCTACGCGCACCCACAAGATCCCAAAGAATACCACAATCTGGCCGACAAGCCGGACCTGACTGAAATACAAAAATCCCTCAAGGTGCTACTCGACGGAAATTTTCCAGCTGAGTAGATCAAGAAAAAGCACCACAAACAATCCTGGCTAAACCGTTATTTGACCTTTGAGGGTTGGTTATCTGTAATTCGTACCAACTATGCTGCCACCGCTCAGGGATCTTGACCATCCTTCTGACTACCGCCCATGATGCCTGCACTGTTCGAATTGTCACACCATGGGAACACAGCAAAAACATACACCTGGAAATTTTCTTCGCTCAGAGGCAGGAGTGCTCTGGGTACTTTGGTTGACCTATGGTTCCTTCTATTTCTGCCGTACAAACATCTCGGCTGCCATTCCTGGTATCCAAGATGAACTCGACCTCACAAAGACCCAGATCGGGCTTATTCTAGGTTCGCTGAAAATTGCTTATGGGATCGGTCAGTTCGTCAATGGTCAACTCGCCGAGAAGTTCTCTGCAAGGAAACTACTAACCATCGGAATGCTGACCTCGGCGCTCCTCAACGTCATTTTCGGTTTTGGAACGGCTCTATACTTCCTCGTGTTCGTCTGGGCGGCCAACGGTTACTTTCAAGCACTTGGTTGGACTCCGACCATGCGGGTGGCAGCCAACTGGTTTCCCCGTGAAAAACGAGGAAGAGCCATTGGAATTATCGGCACCGGTTACCAAGTTACCGCGGCTCTGACTTTCGTTGTCGCCGGATTTTCTGTACATCTCTTCGGCTGGCGAGGGGCGTTGTATGTGCCGGCAGTTTTATTCGCCGCCAGTTGCATACACATGCTGTTTTTTTTGAAGGAATCGCCTCCAAAATCGGCCAATGCAAATATAAACAGCCCGGAAACAGAGGGAAACTTCGATAGATCCCCGGACAAGCGAACTATCATGGAAAACATCATAATCACGCTTTCAAATCCGGCTCTGTGGTTCCTTGCCGTATCCCTCGGGCTGTTAAATGCCTGCCGCTATGGGTTTCTCGATTGGGGTGTCACACACTTAATTGAATCGCAGGGAGGCAGCGTTGCCAAATCGGCGCTCAAATATGCTGTCCTGCCGATAGGGGGGATTGCAGGAGCCTATTTATCCGGATGGGCCACGGATCGATTTTTCGCAGGTCGCCGAGCACCAGTCATATCGATTCTTCTAGTGATGTTGGGAACTCTTACCCTCATTTATAGTTACGCTGTTGAAAAGGGTCTCGGCTTCTCAGTCGTCATCCTCGCCTTCGTTGGCTTTACTGTCTATGGTCCTCAGGTGCTTCTGGTCGGCACGGCTCCCGTTGACCTCGCGCGTAAAGGCACCGCTGCTGCGGCGGTCGGGTTTGTCAATTTCATGGGCTACATGGGTGCATTTTCCGGAGACGTGGTTACCGGAACTCTGGTTGACAAACAAGGATGGCAGGCGGGATTGTATTTTTGGGCTTCCTGTGCATTTGGCGCGGCAGCGATCAGCGCTCTTCTCTGGAAGCAAACAGGACAAAGCAAAACAAATGAGATTCAACTAACATGAGAGCAATTATCATAGGAGCAGGAAGAGGTCAGCGATTGATGCCCACAACCGCCAATCAACCGAAATGTTTCGCCCAGGTTCAAGGTCGCCGGATTCTCGACTGGAGCCTACAGGCATTCGCTGAAAACGGAATTGAGGATATTTGTTTCATTGGTGGTTACCGGATCGACGTCATTCGCGAGAACTACCCCCACTTCACGTTTCGCCACAATGACAATTGGGAAAACAATAACATTCTCGCATCCCTCATGTATGCGGAAGATCTTATGGACGAACCCTTCATTTGTTCTTATTCGGATACTCTCTTCTCTAAAAATGTCATCGCTGGACTTCTAGAGAGCAAAAACGACATCACACTTTCCGCCGACACCGGCTGGGCCGAACGCTACAAACACCGAACACAGCATCCCCCTGACGATGCAGAAAAGTTAATCGTCCTGAATGGTCGCGTCACGAAGGTGCATCGCAGTATTGATCCAAACGACGCGCATGGCGAATATACCGGCGTCGCCAAATTTTCAAAAGAAGGTGCAGACACGCTCAAAGGTCATTACGCTCGATGCCTAAAATCGCTATCCGGGAGACCCTATCGCGAAGCCCCCGTATTCGAGAAGGCTTATCTTATTCATCTACTCCAGGACATGATCGAGAAAGGTGTCGCTATCCATCATGTGGATACACCCGGAGAATACATGGAAATCGATACTCAAGAAGACTTTGAACTTGCACAAACTCAATGGAACAACAGCCAAACATGAAAACTCTTCTCTTTCCCACTTCCGTTGTCGGCTCAATGCCGCGCTCAGATTTCGTGAAAGACCTCATCGCCACTCCAGCCGATGAAATTTCCAAAGAAGACTATGAATCGCGCATGGATGCAGCGGTGCGCTATATTGTTGCCGTCCAGGAACAGGCTGGCCTTGACGTAGTGACTGACGGCGAATGGCGCCGCAAATCATACATCGGAGTTATCGCGGAACTGGCTCATGGTTTCGAACTGAGTACCAATCCAGCCGACGGTCGTCCCTGGACAATTGTAGTAGACAAACTGTCGCCAAAAGAACCCGGTTTCATCGCCCGCGAAATCACCTTTGTTAAAAGCATCACTTCACGAAAGGTCAAAGCGACCCTGCCATCCCCCGCCCTTCTCGGCGAACGCATGTGGGACCGCGAAAAATCTTCCGGGGCTTATCCCACTCGCGAGGCATTTGTTTCCGACTGTGTTCCTATCTTGAGAAGAGAAGTCGAGTTACTTAAAGAAGCTGGTGCTGACATCGTGCAAATTGACGACCCTCACCTCTGTCTATTTGTCGATCCTGACGTACGCTGCCAGTACGAAAACCCATGTCATGCCTCAGACTTCGCCACAGATGTTGTTAACGGCGTGATAGAAGGAATCGACGATGTTGTTTTTGCGGAGCACCTTTGCCGACGAGCCGGTGCCCGGGCGCGCGGTGAATCCGGACACGCTGGAGGATTCGACGCCATCATCGACCAGCTCAACCGATTGAAAGTCCACCACCTGACCATGGAGTTTACCACTCCTGGAGCCGGTGATTTTGAAGTACTCGGTCAACTACGTGAAGATCTGGAAATCGGGTTGGGCTGTGTGGATGTAACTCCAGGCAAGATTGATTCACCCGAAATCATTGCAGAACGGGTCCGCCTCGCTGTTCGGCACATCGCACCCGAACGCATAACCCTCAATCCCGATTGTGGCTTTGCACCAGGCTCTGGCGCGGTGGTTGGAATTGATGAAGCTTATAAAAAACTCTGCAACGAAGTAGCTGCCGCGAAAACACTGCGCACCGAGTTTTCATAACCAGACCCATTCTACCTCCAACCAACGGGTTGAGTCCAAGCCTGCATTTTTTGTCCTTCGATAGAAGGATTGGTGGCCTCCCGATTGGAAGTAATAGTGACTCGTGCATACAATACATCCTTGGGAACGTTGAATGTTATGGAGGTGCCTTTCTGGGTGGCCAGTACTTCGCCGACAGCCTTTTTATTGGCAGGGTCGTAATCGCGACGAGTCCCTATGAGTTCTGATTTGAAAGTGCTGTTTCCATCCGGACGAATTTCCGCGCTTATTGTTCGGCTGCGCTTATCCCAGCTTAGTTCCTCCAAATAGACTCCAGTGCTGGAATAAAAATCCCCGGCTCTCATGGCTTCGATCAGAGAAGTCGCTTCGAGCTGTTTTGCCCTGACCATGATCCAACCGCGACCAGGAGAAATGTCGCCACCGTGATAGGTATGAGAGTCGTCGGTAGCTACACCAAAAAGCGGTGGACCCTTCAATTCCGCCAAGCGAATGGTGTTTGCAATATCCCAGATTTTTTCATCTCCAGGACGCGTTTCATCACCAAGATGATTGATACCAGGATGTCCGTTGTAGACTTCAAAAAACTCTTCTTCGATGACATAGGCCAAATCTTCAGCGGTGAGCCCCCACTGAAAATTGGGATGGTTCAGGTGTGCCAGGATGGGTTGGTTCGCAGTTGCCTCCTGAGCTGCAATAGCCTGCAGATTGCGACTTAGCACATCCCGAACAGAAGTTCCTTTCACAGGAGCAATCACTTCCTTCAGGTTGATCGCGTTGATGTGAATGGGTTTCTCTTCAAATTTCGCGGAGACTTCTTCAGCCTGGATGATTAGAAACTCGCCTGGCTTTTCAAAACGAGACCGATACTCGGCCAATGGCTTAATACGAACTTCCTCCACTCCGTTATTATCGCGTGTTTCGATCCAGTCAGTACCAGGATAGCGGGCCCGGTATTTTTCCATCGCAGACGGCCCCGCCACTCGCTGTCTTTCAATGATCTTCTCAACTGCCATCCATTTATCTCCCTCCGCCAGAATATTGTGATCACTTAGAGCCATAAAATCATAGCCCTTTTCTAAATACCATTCGGTGATCACCTCCGGGAAATCATTCCCATCACTCCAAAGCGAATGCGTATGGGTATTACCTCGATACCAATTGCCGACGGATGAAGCAGTTTTTTTGCAGGATTGATTGAGAATCAGGACTAGGAACAGACAGCAAAGAATCGGGGTAATGCGAGTTTTCATAGTTAAACTTCTGTTGAGTTACAAAATGATAGCAATCAAGTTTCTTTACCCAAACATTTCGAACGCCTTCAATCAATTCCCAAAAAGAATTCACTCGATCTTCCGATAGTCTGAACTCAGAATCTTTAAATGAAGAATCACTTATTGCTAAAAGCACTCTTACTACTCTTCGCTTTTTCCAACAGTAGTGCTCTCGCAGAGAAACCGAATGTCCTGGTCGTCATGGTCGACGATCTTGGCTTTTCAGATATCGGTTGTTATGGGGGAGAAATCGAAACGCCCAATCTGGATCGATTGGCCAGCAAGGGTTTGCGCTTCTCCCAATTCTACAACACCGCGAAGTGCCACTCATCGCGTATAAGCCTGCTAACTGGTCAATATGCTTTCCAGGCTGGGAACACTAATCTCAGCAATGGGGTGACATCAGCCGAAGTTTTGGGAGCAGCCGGTTACTTCACTGCGATGACCGGCAAGTGGCATTTAAAGGAGCAGCCAACCGACTTCGGATTCCAACGTTACTTCGGACACCTCAGCGGCGCCTGTAATTATTATAAGGGAGACAAAACGTTTCGTTTGAACGGTGAATCCTGGCAGGTTCCTGAAACTGGATTCTACACAACCGTAGCGAATGTGGACTATGCCCTGAAATTTCAGGATGAAGCCCGTCGGACCAAAAAACCCTGGTATCTCTACATCGCCTTCAATGCTCCCCATGCTCCACTACAACCGTTGGAGGTGGATTACAAAAAATACCTGGGCCGATATGATGCTGGCTGGGATGTCATTCGCGAAGCCCGTCTTGAAAAACAAAGAGTGCTGGGTCTGTTTGGGAAGAAACTGACTCCGTCTCCCCGCCCCGATAATATCCCGGCGTGGAGTTCATTACCAAAAGAACGCCAAGTTTGGGAGAGCCGTCGTATGACCGCGTTGGCCGGCATGATTGACCGGGTCGATCAAGAACTCGGACGTTTATTAGTCGACCTTGAACAAACAGGCGAACTTGACAGCACCCTGATCCTCTTTGTCTCCGATAACGGAGCCTGCCCGTATGATCGACGCTCTGTCCACATGGACCGTGAGCCTTATGACCCGTATACAACCTGGGGCGATAGCACTGGTTGGGCCTGGGCCCGCAATTCGCCCTTTCGCTACTACAAGCAAAATCAGTTCGAAGGCGGAATCTCATCACCGGCTATCGTTCACTGGCCGAAGGGACTCAAAGTTAAGGCGGGATCGATAACCCATCAACCAGCCCATCTCATCGACGTCTTACCTACCCTGGTAGAACTCGGCGAAACGGAACTTCCAAAGCAATGGCCCGGCCGCGAACTGGAGCCAGTATCCGGCATTTCGTTACTCTCTATTCTCGCCGGGAAAACGATCAACAAGCGTCCACCCATTCACCTGCTGTTTGGCGCCGATCGCGGGCTACGTGACGGCGATTGGAAGCTGGTGAGCTTTCGAAGCGGTCCCTGGGAACTTTACAACCTTGCGACCGACCGGACGGAACTCAACAACCTGGCAACCAAGTATCCAGAGCGGGTCAACCGCATGTCAGCCCTCTGGCACGAGATGGCGGAAAACGTTTTGAAAGCACCGGCAAAATCCCGCGAACCCGTAGCAACAGAAATCGCGGCGCATGACCATCCTGAGTGGACGGACTTTAGCAAACCCCTGTCGGCAATTGGCAAGCGGGAGAAAAACCAGTAAGCTAAGGAAACGAGCTGCGTAGAACGGCTTCAAAAACAGGCGACCTTATTCCGCAAGAAACTTCTTATAAAGTTCGAGATGAGTGACCGATGATTTGGAAGGTTTATCTAGGAGCACGAGTCGAATTCTAGAAGTATAGGTTTTACCGGGCTCGACGTCGTGACCAAAGGTGCTGAAATAAAGGGCGCTGTGTTGTTCCACAGAATTCCAATTCTCGGGTGAACCAGACATCGGCAATGGCGTCGCACACACGGCGCTGGTGGATTCGGGATCAGCCATAAGGACGACCTGAACCGTATCATCTTCGGCAAAAAGTATGGGCAATGCAGCGAGTTCCTTTGGAACGACGGATTTCCATTTCCAATCGGAATGAATGCGTCCGGAATTTTCCTGAGCCGCCCTCGCCTTTTCGCCCAGGGGATAAAAAGCGTAGTTTAATGGATCACCAAAATCTTCGTTGGGCCGGACATGAGAAATAAAGGGGCCGTCGTTTCCTTCGAGGTAAACGGATTTATCCATGAGAACAGCCAGGTAAACAGCGGGAAGAATTTCGAAGTTACTGATCTTCCTTGTCGGCGTGGCTTCAACAAGTAGGTCGAACTGAGCTATGCCTGTTATTCGCCAGGATCCTGAAATGGTGACAGGACGCTCATCCGACGCTGGCCAGGTCAAACGCGCCCCGTCATCCAGTCTTTCCACTTGCGCCTGTTCATCACGTAGCGAACCGAACGACTCGGTTGATGAATAAACACGGTACAAATTCAGGATGCCCTGATGACGACGCCTGCCACCTACCGGAGGTTCTGGCGCACTTAAGTCGTGGCCCTTAAACGTTAATCCACGAATACCATGTTTACCGAATCCTTTCGCGAGATCACGCCCATCATTAGCCACAAGCATTCCGCTCATCCAAGCGGTTTCAAAATGCAGAGCTTCGATTGAATCCTCAGTGCGCCAGGAAAAATCGTTTCCCTGCGCTAACCCCAAAGTGGACAACAGGCTTAGGATTAGAAACCACTGGGAGAGTATCTTTTTCATAATTCAAAGACTAAGGCACTTCATTGAAAAAATGCGACAACGCCAGTCTCAAGGGAGTACTCCGCACCCAAAATCATTAATCCCTCCTCCTGCGTAAACCGATTCAGAACAGTAGATTCACCGAGCAAGGTGGCTACGGTCGCCGCTATATTGGCTTTCACCACTTCGGCGATAAGTGCATCTGAATCATAGGCGGCATTTCTGGCCAGGACCGCTTCGACAGAAGGCTGTATGCGTTCAACCAGATTCATAAGGCTGGGAGTCAATTCAACTGAAGCATTCTCGAATTTCTGAATAGTTGCTGCCACCGCGCCGCAATTAGAGTGCCCCATTACCACAACCAGCCGTGAACCCAGTACCTCAACTGCGAATTCCACACTGCCAATCTGGGAAGGAGCAGCCACATTGCCTGCCACCCGCACAACAAAGAGATCACCCAGTCCCTGGTCGAAAACCAGTTCCGCCGGTACCCGAGCGTCCGAACACCCCAGAATAACTGCAAAAGGGGCCTGGCCATCCACTAATTCATTGCGCCGTTTTTCAAATGAAGTTCCTTCATGGATTTGAACGTTCGATATAAAACGTTTATTACCGTCTTTCAGTCTTTGGAGAGCATCGTGAGCCGATATCATAGATCCCGAATATGTTGAGCGCAATGGAACCCCTGCAAGCTTCGAGTAGTCCTAAATCGAGATTCTGGCAATTTGTACTAGCCCTTCCGGAATACATTCCTAGGCTCCACCCCAAAAACCTATACCTTTCGATCATATATGAAGTTTCCGCTACCGCTATTCTTTGCTCTGATATCCGCAACTCATCTCACTGCCGCCGTTAACTGGCAAAAATCATCCGCTGATCTAGGCGAGCAAACTCGAGGAATCGACGTGGCCGACCTGGATGGAGACGGAAATCTTGATATTGTCGCTACTGGAACTACTCAAGTCTTTGCAGTTTTGAGCCCCCTAAAGGATGCCCATGTCCTAGCCATATATGACTCAGTTGATGGTAAGCTGCTCTACGGAGCCTCTGGCGATATTGATTCTGATGGAGATCTTGACTTCGTAATCGCACGAGAAACCTCCCCTTGGATTGAATACCGCGAAAAGAGGGCTGCTGGGGAAAAAGCTAAGAAACCCAAACGGGTGCCAGATTTTTCAATAGCCTGGATAGAAAACACGGGCCGTATTGAGAAGAAAACCAGGCTGCATGTGATAGACAAAGATCTACACGGTTCCCATGGGCTGGCCCTGGCTGATCTAAATGCCGATGGTAATATCGACGTGATCGGAAATAGTATCAAAGGCATCAACAAAGATTCCGTTGCCTGGTTCGATAATTTTCAAGGCAAGTTCTTGCGACATATGATCACGCAAAATAATGCGCCAGTTCGCCCTCATTATATGGATACAGGGGATTTCAACAATGACGGGAAACTAGACGTAGTCGTTGGGCATTCGGGAGGAAATGCGTTGTCGTGGTATCAAAATCCACCTATATTACACGGTCGATGGAAACTTCAAACCATTGCGGAAGTTGAGGGAGTTACCAATGCTCTTGTTGCGGATATCGATGGGGATAAAAGAATCGATGTCATAGCAAGCAACGGCCACGGAACCGGAGTTTATTGGTATCGCGGAACCAATTGGAAACAAATGCCAATCGACGAGACGCTCAAAGATTGCCACTCTCTTGCATGCGGTGATTTTGACAACGATGGCGACATTGATGTAGCTACGGCTTCCTTCAGTGAAAAACTGGTTCGTTGGTATGAGAATAGCGGAAAAGGACAGTTCACCGCGCATGACATTGATGTTGGCAGTGGACAGGAAGCCTACGATTTGAAGGCTGTCGATCTAAACAAAGATGGACGTTTGGATTTGTTACTGGCAGGGCGAAACACGAACAACGTAGCCTGGTATATAAACAAGTAAGCCTCATAGCTGGCATCGTCTCAATATGGGCAATCCAGTAAGGTGAGTCTAATTTGCTTGGCTTGAAAGTTACGCGTTTACTAGGAGCACGGAAAGTACCAAGATTTATGAATGTGTATCATTCGAATTTTTATATTTCTGTTTCTGTGCAAGACAGTTCTTCTGGCTCAATCAGATCAACCCAATGTATTATTTATTGCGGTCGACGATCTTCGGACTGAATTACGCTGCTACGGATCGGACCACATTATTTCACCTAATATAGACCGTTTATCCGAATCGGGAACGCAATTCGAAAGAGCCTATTGCATGGTTCCCACCTGCGGTGCCTCACGGGCAAGTCTGATGAGTGGACTGCGCCCAACCCCTGACCGGTTTGTCAGTTTCACCGCCCGCATCGATGAGGAAGCGAATAACATAATACCGTTGCACACCCACTTTAAAAACAATGGTTATCGCACAATCAGCTTAGGTAAAATCTTACACTTTCCGACCGACACTCCGGAAGGATGGTCCGAACCCGCATGGAGGCCGGATCGAAGTTTTACGGCCGATTCTGAACCTATAATTGGCTGGCAAGAACCTGAGAATCTGGAGGAATTACAAGCCCGGTCAAGAAACCACCGCTTACCCTTCGCATCGTATGACACCGACGACGACTCGCTAGCGGATGGGTTAATTGCTGCCGAGGCGATTAAACATCTTAACGAGTTCGCAACTCAAGATAAGCCGTTCTTTCTTGCCGTAGGATTTTTTAAACCACACCTGCCTTTCAATGCTCCGAAAAAATACTGGGATTTCTACAAAAATACTCCAGTTGATCTCCCGGAAAACTATTACCCACCTGAGAATGCACCTGAAGAAGCCATCCACAATTTTGGCGAATTAAGATCTTATACCGGCATTCCTGAAACCGGACCCGTTAGCGACGAGATGGCGAAAACCATGATCCGTGGCTACTATGCTTGTGTATCTTTTACCGATGCCCAAATAGGAAGGGTCCTCAACGAGCTGGACCGCTTGGGGCTGAGGAACAATACAATTGTAGTTTTATGGGGCGACCATGGTTGGAACCTGGGCGAGCACACGCTCTGGTGTAAACACTGCACCTTCGAAAATGCGATGCATGCTCCACTCATCATCAGAACACCAAAACAGGTAGCCAATAATAAGGGAAACCAAACCAAGGCTTTGGCCGAATTCATAGATATCTACCCTACCCTGTGCGATTTATCTGGCCTGGAAAAACCCACTCACCTTGAGGGAGAAAGTTTGCTACCTATTCTCAATCAACCTAACAATAAAGGAAAGGGGTTTGCCATCGGTCGTTTTCGTAATGGTGACACCATCCGTACGGATCAATGGCGCTATACCGAATATACCTCTGCCGAAACCAACCACAACGGCCAAACCACTGCACGGATGCTTTATGATCATAAGAACGACCCAGAGGAAAACTTTAACATAGTTGCAAACCCCAAGTTCAAAGACGTCGTCAATGCACTTTCCACAGACCTTAACCGGTTAAAAGGTCGCTCCAGCAAACAATAGTTAAAGTATCAGAACACCCTGAATGCTCCTCAATATTTAAGATCGAGGCTGTAACGACTCAAGCAATTCGTCATAAGCAAACACGATAACCTGTATTCTTACTGCCGTCAGGATGGTAATCATTTTTTGAAAATCCACTCTGACCTGAACCACAACTGGTTCAAAAAAACTCCATCCCAATATCCTCCAATTTAAATCCGTACAAAAAGAATGCCGGTTAGTCCCCTAACTAACCGGCACTTGAATCTAAGTATCACGTGATACTAGATACCCCTAAATTGTTTTAACAGTTGCTGAGGCAATTTCATGATTCTGGGGGAAGCACTCATTACAATGAACTGAGAATTAATTATTACGATGGTTAACCAATTTGAATTTGCCAACCATTAATTTTAAAAAAAAGATCTTACCTTCTTTTTTCTTCAATCTGCCTCCAGATAAAACTAGCCTACAACTGGCCTGATCTGTACTCACCAGGCGACAGATACCAGACAAAAAATTAGATTTATTTTGAACTTCACCGTGATCAGTACAGAAAACGAAAGAACATAGTTTAATGAAAATTATCCACCTTATACGTCATGCCAAATCGGGCTGGGACAATGCAAACCTCTCGGACAAGGAACGAACTATTAGCGCAAAGGGTGACCAGAGTTGTAAACTTATGGCCGAGCGCATTGTCGAAGCGGGTTGCAAATTCGACCGGGTATTTTGCAGCACGGCCACCCGAGCGCAAATGACAATCCAAGCTCTAAAAAATGCTTTAAACAATCATGAGATCGAATGGACATCCGAAGAAGCACTCTATACTTTCGACCACTACGATCTTTTAGAGTGGTGCATGAACTTGCCAGATACGCTCAATGAGTTGGTTGTGGTGGGACACAATCCCGCAATAACAGAGTTCACAAATCGAATGAGCGATCGATACTTTGATAACATTCCTACCTGTGGGTACGTCCAATTAGTATTTCCGCAAGCAGCATGGAGGGACCTGCTAAATGCATCGGCGAAGTGTACATTTATTCTTACACCCAAGCAGTTTCTCTAACTTGCGCGGAAAGAAAAAAAACAGGTTAAGAACGCTCATTGACGGTTCATACGAGAGGTTCAAGTTCAGAAGATTTTTTCATCACCCTATATTTCATTCCGTAGAATGCACTTGCCAATTAACTACCTATCTTTACATAGGAAATATGCCCGATAACAAAACCAAGATAATAGATGCTGCTGAAAACATGATTCGGGCAGGAGGCTACAATGGATTTAGCTTCGGTAAAATTGCAGCTGAAATTGGAGTTAAGAGTTCCTCAGTTCATTACTATTTTCCGACGAAGGAGGACCTGGCGCTTGAAGTGGCCATACGTTACAAAGAAAATTTCATCGCAGCACTTGGTGATCCCAAACCAAAAGGAAGCACGCCCGCAGAAATAATAAAACGCTACTCCAACCTCTTTCAAATTGCCTTCGATACTTCGGGAAAGGTTTGCTTATGTGGTATGTTGTCTACCGAAGTCCAATTACTTCCAGAAAAAGTGAGAGCAGCGGTGATAGACTTCGTTGATGCCAATGTAAATTGGCTTCAACAGGCGCTTGGCTTGGATGAAAAGGGTGAAACCATGCCAAGATCAAAGGAAGCCGCTCAATGGATTTATTGTTCCTTACAAGGAGCCATGAGTGCTGCCGCTCTTACCAACGACAGGTCCTGGATCGATGCAGCTGCCAGTTCTGCCCTTCAGCGGTTTTTTGAAATAGTTGAGAAATCAAAAAAATAAGATCAATTACTATTCTGTTCGAAGAAATTTGGCTTCTAAAAGAATGGGGCTTACACCAAGATTAATAGTTCTAACCCAATCCGTTTCAAAACGAGGATAAGCTTTTAAGCTCTAAAAATTATGAATATACTCCACCCCAGCCGTCGAAGTTTTTTAAAATCCGCCTGTGTATTAAGCGCCGGTGCCCTTCTTCCTTTCCAATCAAGAGCAGCCCATCACGCCAGTAAAGTAAGTTTCCCGCTTGCGGGTCGTCTATTCAAGACTCTCAAGGTCAATATGATTAACATCGAAGGGTCGCTCACGGATAAATTTAAAGCTGCCAAAGCTGCAGGATTCAGGGGAGTTGAAATGAATTCACCTGGCATGGATATTGAAGAAACTCGTAGAGCCATTATAGAATCCGGGTTACCCGTAGATGGAACAGTCGGAAGTACACATTGGAAGATAAGGCATACCAGTCCCGACAAAGAAACCCGTGCCGAAGCTCTGATGCATCTAAAACAGGCTTTGCGTGATACGCATGCAGTTGGAGGCCATACTTGTTTACTTGTTGTTGGCAAAGGAGAAGACGGACCCGCTGATGTTATTTGGGACCGCTCAATCGAGAACATCAGCCACGCAATTCCACTCGCCGCTGAATTGGGAGTATCCATCGTTGTGGAAAACGTCTGGAATCAGATGCACTACAATCACGACGGCGACTCAAATCAGACAGCCGACGAACTCGCCCGTTATATCGATGAATTTAACTCACCCTGGGTAGGGATGCAGTTTGATATAGGAAACCATTGGAAATACGGTTCGATGGCTGATTGGATTCGCACCTTGGGTAAACGTGTCATCAAACTCGACGTAAAAGGTTTCTCACGGGCAGAAGGAAAATTTACAGCCATAGGCGAAGGTGACCTTGATTTTGAAGATGTGCGCAAAGCTCTTCACGAAATCAATTACTACGGATGGGTAGCAGCCGAAGTTAAAGGTGGCGACCAGGCAGCTCTTGAAGTTATCTCAAGACAAATGGATCGCGTATTCGGATTGTAGAAACAAGGTTGTTCGAAGCGGATCAGAAGGAAACAATCCCCTTAATCAGGCCTGATTCAGGCTTTAGCCATTCTTCAATCAATCCAGGAAACTCTTCGGCAGTACAATGGTGGGTTATCCAGGTATCGGGGTTTACCTTCCCTTCTTCGAGTTGACGAATAACGTCCTTAAAATTGTGAGCGGTAGCATTTCTGGAAGCCAAAAGAGTCAATTCCCTTTTATGGAAGTCCGGGTTGGGTAAAATCAAATCGTTAGGTTGAAAGCCTACCAGGACTATACGTCCGCTAAAATCGGGCAAAGCGAACGACGCTTCCATAGACGCTTTACTTCCGGTACATTCTATGACCACTTCCGGCCGAAAATTAAACTTTGCGAAGAATGCGTCGACCAAGGCATCGCCGCCCGGTACAATCTGGAGTATCTCCACGTCTGGAAATGCGCGTTGGCACTTTTCCAGGCGCTCTTTTGAAATATCAACCGCAATTACCTTGGTGCCTTCCTGACGGGCAAATTGAATGACTCCCAAGCCAATGGGCCCTGCACCAATCACCGCAATAGTTTCGTCGCCGACCAGCGCTGCACGTTCAACGGCATGATTACCAATACAGAGCATCTCAACCAAAGCCAGATGCTCCGTACTTAAAGTGGATGAATGCATTTTATTGGCAGGCAGAATGAAACGCTCGCGCATGCCACCATCTACGTGAACACCAAGACATTGAGTGGTGGAGGTGCAATTCGTTTTGCCTCGTGAAAACGCGAGGTCCCCCGGCTGAGCAAGGTAGGCTTCAACAGAACAATGTTGTCCGATTTCCAAACCTTCGACTCCTTCGCCCAATGCTTCAATGATCACGCCGAGCTCATGGCCCGTTATTCGCGGATAATCAAAAAACGGCTGGCGGCCATGGTAGGCATGGATATCGGTGCCGCAAAGACCAACGTGTTTAACGCGAACCAAAACTTCTCCGGGTCCGGGAGCATCCGGTTCTGGTGTTTCATCGAAAACAAATTCGCCTGGTTTATTGAGTATGACTGTTTTCATAATGAGTATCGGGTTTCAGGAGCCCACAAATCAGGGTTCGGTCCGAGGAAAGATTTAACGGCATCGGTTGCACGATCGAGCGAAGCTAAAATTTCGTCCGTTAATTGTAATTCCATCGACTGGATATTTGCGATTATTTGCTGCGGAGTCCTGGCCCCAACAATGGTAGATTTTACTGCAGGTTGTTGGTTGACCCATGCCAATGCGACTTCAGTCATCGATACACCGAGTTGTTCTGCAATTTTACGAACTTCATCGATAGCCGCAAACGTGTCTTCTTCGCAACCAGGACCTCCATGGCGGGCCAAGGCTCGATCGGTATTGAAGTGGCGGGAGCGGGCACGTCCATCTGGCACTTCATCCGCCGTTTTGAACTTACCGGTTAACAGCCCTTGCATGATGGGACTATAGGCAAGAACGCCCACCTGATCTTCCAGGCATTGAGGAATGATCTCGAATTCGATAGAACGGGATAGCAATGAATACGGGAGTTGATTTGAAAACAATGGCCCGCCTAGCGTTTTCCAACGAACCATATCTTTTGCGCTGAAATTACACACACCTATGTGTTTGATCTTCCCCGCCTCCTGCAATGCCAGAATGCCCGCAATCGTTTCTTCAAAAGGAACCTCATGATCCGGCCAATGAATTTGCATGAGATCAATTACATCGGTTTGAAGCAGTCCAAGACTCACTTCGCACGCTTCCGCAATGGCCGCCTTGGTGGAAATACCTGGAGAAATTTTATCAGCAATAAATACCTGATCTCTTCGCCCGATCAGCGCCTTTCCCAATATTCGCTCGGATACTCCCTTCCCATACATCGGTGCGGTATCAAACGACTGTATACCGTGATCCAAGGCCGCGTGGATCGTTTTGATAGAAAGGGCCTCCTCCTGGTCCCCCCATTCCTGACCACCGACTAAAGCCCAACATCCGAGGGTGAGTTTTGATAACTGATTAGACATCGGGATATTTCTTCGTCGCCACCATCTGGTGTCAAGCGATCACCCCAAAACGCATGGAAATTTTACGGTCAATGCATTCTTGGATGGTAATCCCACCGACCACCCACATAGTTCCGACCCTTAAATGCCACCTGCAGCATCTAATCTGGATTCACTAAAACCGTATCGCTCTGGCTTCCTTTTCAGCTTTTTTAATTCTACCAGCTGGATGGTTGTGCTGGGAACGCCTGCGGTACTTTTAGCAGAATCGCTCGGTGCCAATACTTTCCAGGTTGGGCTCCTCTATTCATTCGTATTCCTGTTACTACCGGTTCAAGTGATAGCAACGGCGACTCTGCCGCGATTTGGCTACAAGAAACAAGTTATCTTTGGCTGGGCCATTCGCACCTTATTTTTGGTGATACCTATCTAGACCCTGTTCGAAAAGCCGCTGGTTGTCCGTAAAATGCGCATGATAAAGTTTTGGAAAACCAGTATTAAGGCTTGAAAGTGTGCCGCAACATACT
>JAQBYJ010000083.1 GCA_027622555.1 Verrucomicrobiota bacterium | reverse complement strand
GAGAGTCCTCAAGCCTGAACTACGAACCAAAAAAAAGAAAACCTTCCTTCCGGAAGGCTTTTCGAACAGGGTCTAGTTGGAGGTCGCCTTTCAAAAACAGATATTGAGCTTTTGGAACCACACCTGAAATACAAATCCTTCGCTGCCCAAGTTAACTTGGAACTGCCCTATGGTTTTATTCTAGAATGGAGCCTCAATCGTTATGGAACGGAGCGGGAACATGTGTCCATTGGTTACCATATTGGAGCCCCTAAAGATCCTGGAAGACACAGTACCTGGCACCTGACCAGAGCGAAACCTTGAGTTTTTTATATGGATTAGGCCCAAATACGATTACAAGTCGAACGAGCTATTTTTATCCTAGGTCGTCAATCCCAGGAATAGTGTCCTATCAATGCCGCATCGATCGTATCACAGGCTTCCTTCTTTAGATCTACGCCAATCGTAATCTCCGTATTCAGGTCGATGTAAGCCTTGTTCTTGCTTGTGTAGGCGGGCCATTCGGGAAGGCCTTTCTTATTCGGATTTCCGGTTGTTGCGAATTGTACCCAATAATCGGTAACAGCGTCAGCCAGAGTCTGACCATCGGGATCCTCTTCTTTATTTTCGAGCGTATTGAATACATAACGCAGTTCAATTGCATGGGGGGCACCGATTTCCGGGTTCATGGAATTCCCTTTGGAAAACTGATATTGGTAAGCTGGCGAGGAAAGCTTGGTCATGCCATTGAGCATTTCTCGTGCGGGTTGGACAAACCAGGAGTCGGTTATAAAAGTACTGCCTGCATCTTTGATCTCTTGTTTCGTTTCTCCGGGATACTGCTTCAAAATCTTAACGCCAGCTTTCCCATAATAATTTTTAAGCATTTCTCCAAAAGCCGCTCTATCTTCATAACGAACGAAATTTCTGAAGAAATTGCCTTCATCCTTTGTTGTACCAATGATCATGGGAACATTGATCTGTTTCCCCTCACTAAAAACGGTTTGCGGATGCCCCGGTAGCACCCAGCCATCGATGGTTGGGCGGGTCTCGTAATAGTTCACCGTCGCCAGCACTTCTTTGAAAGGTAAAGCTCGAAGTACCGCCAACCCTTCGGCATCCGTTTTGTCCGTATGGATTTTTGCCCAATCCACACCAATGTCCTCGGCACTGCGGATGTTTTTCATGGGTTGCTTCAAATGAGCGAAGTTGGGGTTTGCCAAATTGTCGACGAATCCAAAGGACCAGGGGCTTTGAAGGATCGCCTTTTGAAACAAGCCTTTAGCCAAAGGAGAAGAACAGAGCACGGAGACACTGGTGCCGCCAGCCGACTCACCAAAGATCGTCACGTTGTCCGGGTCGCCTCCAAAGGCGGCGATATTGTTGCGAATCCATTTGAGAGCTGCGATCTGGTCGAGAATGCCGTAGTTGCCGGAAACCCCGTTTTCAGAATCGGCAGACAAGGCAGGAAGGGCAAGAAAACCCAATGCACCCAGACGATAGTTGATAGAAACCAGCACTACCCCTCGCTCAGCAAGAGCAGTTCCGTCGTAAAACGGCTTATGGCCCCAACCCCGATTTAATCCACCTCCATGAATCCATACCATAACCGGAAGTTTGGACTCCGGTTTATTTACCTTGGTAGACCAAATGTTTAGATACAAACAGTCCTCGCTCACAAATGCATCTGCTCCCTCGCCAAGCGTTTGCGGAGCAACAGGACTAAACATCTGACAAGTCTTGATTCCGCCCCAGGGCTTTCGAGGCTGAGGAGGACGCCAGCGTAAGTCCTTCATGGGAGGAGCAGCATACGAAACTCCACGAAACACTTCCAGGCCAGTCTCTTTATTGAGCGTCCAGCCAGAAACCCAGCCTTCAGTTGTTTGTACTGGGTCTGTAGGTACAGCCCAGCACAGTAGTGGCAATAGAAGAAGCAGTGGTAAAAGTTTCATCTTGTCGCAGATTATTTAGAGTGAATTACAACGGTCTTTGTTTCAGTCATTTCTTCAACCGCATACTTCGGCCCCTCTTTACCCGTGCCGCTTCCTTTGAGCCCGCCATAAGGCATACAATCGGTTCTCCACATTGGGCCCCAATTGATATGAATGTTTCCACTGTGAACCTCCCGGGCAAAGCGCATGGCGGCATCGATGTCCTGGGTAAAGATTCCAGCGCTTAATCCAAACTCGGTATCGTTGGCCATCCGTACAGCCTCATCGATGTCCTTCACTTTTTGAACTCCTACTGCAGGACCAAAAATTTCTTCCCTGCTAACCCGCATATCCGGAGTGACATCGCCTAGAAGAGTAGGTTGCATCAAAGCACCACTCCGGCCTCCTCCGGTGAGGATTTTGGCTCCCGCACTTTCGGCCTCACGCAGCCAGCTTTCAACCCGAGCCGCATCTGCTTCACGGACCATCGGACCCATATTAGAGCCGTCCGCCAATTGATTACCAGCGACCAAAGCCTCAACTCTGGGTAATAAAGCATCCATCATCGCGTCGTGAATGGAATCCACCACGATCAATCGTTGAGCAGAAATACAGACTTGCCCGGCATTAGCGAAACCAGACGCAACCGTCAGTTGAGCCACCAAATCCAAATCGGCATCGGGCAGCACAATGAGTGGACTGTTGGAGCCAAGCTCCATGGTAACCTTTTTGATTCCGGCAACTCTGCAGATGTGTTCTCCGACTTCTTTGCTTCCGGTAAAAGAAATTTTCCGGACACGCGGGTCGGAACAAATACCATCCCCTATGCTGGCTCCACTGCCCGTTATGCAGGATACCGCTAGAGGCGGCAATCCGGCTTCCAAAAGAATTTCGATCAATTTTAATGAGACGAGTGGAGTGTCGCTCGCTGGTTTGAGGATAACAGAGTTTCCACCTGCCAGAGCTGGTCCCAGCTTATGGCAAACCAGGTTCAGTGGAAAATTAAACGGAGTAATAGCTGCAACTACCCCACACGGAACTCGAAGGGTGAACCCAAACTTGTTGTGCACACCTTTGCCCCCATCCAGAGGAAGCACTTCGCCACTTAGACGCTTGGCTTCCTCGCCGCTCAGTTCGATCGTCTGGGCCGAGCGATCTACTTCAAGTCGAGCTTCCGTCAAAATCTTGCCCTCTTCGGAACTCAGCGTATGGGCCAAATCTTCCAAACGCTCGCGCATCAGGTCGGCGGTTTTCCGGAGGATCAGAAATCGCTCGTAACCCGTCAACCCGGCCATGACCTTGGCTCCTGCTTCAGCTGCTTGTAGAGCCGTTTCCACATCCGCTGCGGTTGCTTTTGGAACCGTGTCAACGACACTTCCATTAAAAGGATTTTTTACCTCGATAACTTCATCGCGGCCTTGCCAACTTCCATTGAGAAAAAATTTCATAGCGCTTGTATTGAATAAGAAAACTAAGGACCAACTCGAAAGGAAGAGTCGGAGTATTTGTAACTGAGATTTGTGTGTTTGTTGAGAAGAAAGAATTTACATGCTTCGTCCGCAATCAACGGTTAGCAATTGGCCGGTAGTTTTACTGGTGCCTGTTGCCAGGTATGCAACCGTATCGGCGACATCATCAGGAGAAACGATCTCGGATATAGGTAAGGACGAAACACGATCTTGAATTTCTTCCTCCGTCATGCCTTGCCTCAGCCATCGACTGTCTATCGGTCCCGGGTAAACGGCATTAACCCGGATTTTCGGAGCAAGGGCCCGAGCCAATGTTTTGGTCATGGTATTAAGAGTGCCCTTACTTGCGCAATAAGCAACTGAAGATCCAAAGCCAGAAACCCCAGCGGCAGACGAGATATTAACGACGGAAGATGAGGGGCCCTTTTTAAGTAAGGGAGTGGCGGCACGAATGACAAAAAATGGGCCCTTGGTATTTACCGCAAAAATCTGATCCCATTTTTCTTCCGTCATATTTGTTTCCCTCGACCTGTAATCATCAGTGTAGCCCAGCGTGCAAAAAGCGTTGCTAAGGTCAACTGCTTCCAATCGACTCGTAAGGGACCCGATACCATGGCCGAAGACTCCCCTTCCCGATCGAATTTAACCTTACTCTAATTGGATAAAATGGAAAAAGATTACGCGTTTGAAATGGCGACATCGAGCATACGATTCGGTGCAGGTATAACGGCGGAAATCGGCATGGATCTCGCCGACGCAGGTTACAAAAAAGCATTGGTATTGACAGATCAACTGTTGGCAAAACTTCCACCTGTTCTGACGGTATTACAATCGCTCGAAGACAATAGGATCGATTTCCAGGTATACGACCGAGTCAGAATTGAACCCAACGAACATTCGTTCATGGACGCTATTCGTTTTGGTGAAAGCGTGGATTTTGACTGCATTGTCGCCGTAGGGGGCGGCTCTGTTATCGATACGGCAAAAGCAGTAAATTTATACACCACCTACCCGGCCGATCTTTTGGATTATGTGAATGCCCCAATCGGGAAAGCCAAACCAGTACCAGGTCCACTGAAACCATTGTATGCTATTCCGACCACTTGCGGAACAGGTAGTGAAACAACCGGAGTAACGATATTTGATTTAAGCTCCATTCATGCAAAAACCGGAATAGCGCATCGTCGACTCAAACCAACACTGGGTTTGATCGATCCGGAAAATACGAGAACCATGCCGCCCGTCGTGGTCGCATCAACCGGACTGGACGTTCTCAGCCATGCCATAGAATCTTATACGGCTATCGACTACCGGGAACGCCCCAAACCCGATCGCCCCATACTTCGCCCTGCTTACCAGGGGTCCAATCCCCTAAGCGATATTTGGTCACTGGAGGCGCTGAGAATGGTAGACAAATATTTAATTCGGGCTTTTGAGGATTCTGACGATATTGAATCCCGAGGCATGATGCATCTGGCTGCCGGAATGGCGGGTGTTGGATTTGGCAATGCGGGGGTGCACCTGCCACACGGAATGTCTTATCCTGTTTCAAGTCATGTGCGTGAATTCATTCCTGAAGGGTTTGAGGCGGATCACGCAATCATCCCACATGGGATGTCGGTGATATTAAATGCGCCTGCGGTTTTTCGCTTCACCGCCTCAGCCAATCCTGGGCGACATCGACAAGCTGCAGAGGCACTCGGGGCAAATGTCTCCGGAGTAAGTGACAATCAAATTGGTGAAGTCCTCGCCAATCGAATCATTGAATTTATGCAACGCCTGAAAATGCCCAATGGACTTTCAGCGGTGGGTTATACCTCAGCGGACATTCCTACTCTGGTTCAAGGAACGTTGCCCCAGCATCGCGTCACAAAGTTATCCCCCTTGCCTGCGGATGAATCGGTTTTATCCCGTCTTTTTGAAGACGCATTGAATTACTGGTAAGCGTGTTTTGTCCCTCGACTAAAGAGATGGTTCCCTTGCTTTAATACGGTTTTGAGGATACACTCTCTTCGAACTTTTATCTCTATATATTTCTTATGGCAAAATTAACATTTCTAGGCGCAGCCGGAACCGTTACCGGATCTCGCCACTTACTCGAGACGCACGGGAAACGCCTACTCATTGATTGCGGACTGTTTCAAGGAATTAAGGCAAATAGACTCAAAAACTGGGACGCATTTCCGGAGGCGCCGCCACTTATTGATGAAGTTATACTTACCCACGCACACATTGATCATACCGGGTATTTGCCGAGGTTGGTTAAGGATGGATTTCGCGGAGGGATCCATTGCACGAGCGGCACGGCTGATCTGTTAAAAATTTTACTTCCCGATACGGGGCACCTGCAAGAGGAGGAAGCTCGCTACGCTAACAAAAAAGGATATTCAAAACACCACCCAGCCAAGCCGTTGTTTACGGAGGAGGATGCGAAGGACGTTTTCCCCTATTTGAGGACTGTCGATTACGGTCAGCATTTTCATCCGGCGGAAGGTTTGCGCGCAAAGTATCGGGATGCAGGACACATTTTGGGTTCTGCGTGGCTTGATCTAAAAACCAAATCCAGAAACGGGTTTCGGAAGATTGTTTTTAGTGGGGATTTGGGCCGACCTTTGGATTCGATATTACGCGCACCGGTCCAGTCGTACGATGTGGATTATCTGGTTTTAGAGTCGACGTATGGAGATCGCCTTCACGAGGATAAGGATCCTCGGGAAAAATTTGCCGAAATTGTGACCCAAACCATGGATCGCCATGGTATGGTTGTAATTCCGGCTTTTTCGGTCGGTCGGACGCAGACACTTCTTTTCATGATCCGGGAAATGGAAGACCAGGGTCTCCTTCCCTCCGTTCCGATTTATGTGGATTCACCGATGGCACTAAAGGCACTAGAAGTGCATAAGAACCACATACCGGACTTCAATCTGACCTGTCGGAAACTTCACATTGCTGGAACTCAGCTTTTTCGACCCAAAAAACTTAAACTGTGTCCGAAGCGCGACCAGAGTATTGCAATTAACAATACTCACGAAAAGGGAATCATCATTTCCGCAAGTGGGATGGCCACTGGTGGGCGAATACTCCACCACTTGAAGGAACGTTTACCAAAAGAAAATAACACCATTCTATTTGTCGGCTACCAGGCAGAGGGCACGCGCGGAAGAACGCTTCTCGAAGGTGCTAAGGAATTGAAGATGTTTGGCGAAATGATACCGGTGAACGCACACATTGAATATATTCCAGGGTTTTCAGGCCACGCGGATTACCAGGAGATTCTCGCCTGGCTCCTGGGCTTTAATAAAAAACCGGAACGTATATTCTTGGTCCATGGCGAGGATGGCCCACGCGAAGCATTGGCGAACCATATTCGAAAACAATTCAACTGGAATGTTACCGTTCCGAAGGAGGGGGAATCCGTAGAGTTGGATTTTTAATGTCCAAGGGTTGAGCAAGTAACACTCCCCAACATGTCATAGGTCCGGTTGAAGAAGTACCTGGTTAGGTTCTTCAATATTTTAAGAAGGCTTGATGTCGGCTTCAAATGTGAACATTGGCGATCTGGTACATCCGAAGGAGCTTTTGAAGGGTTCATCCCCTATCGTAAAGTCGAACACTTTTCCTCCTGTTGCGGCCCAATCGGCCATGGCAAGATCCAGAACCATCATTCCCGGTGAGTATTGGGCAAAATTCTCATAGTCACATGCCAGCACCAGGTAGCAGTAGCGGTCTCCATCCACCACGCCAAAGCAAGTTGCAACCGGGTCTTCT
This sequence comes from Verrucomicrobiota bacterium, assembly GCA_027622555.1. NCBI lineage: Bacteria > Pseudomonadati > Verrucomicrobiota > Verrucomicrobiota bacterium. The sequence goes on along the minus strand of JAQBYJ010000083.1, from coordinate 17,922 downwards.
CCACAGGTAAGTTTGTAGGTACGGGCAAAGCCTGTGGCAGTGCCCCTAGCTGCAATTTCGCTATAGAAATTGTTTATGTATTCGCGTTGAATAGCGTCATTCTGAAATCGGCCTGTCCGAGTTTGTTTTGCCCAGTTTAAAGCTTCACCTGCCTCGCTCGAAGGGAGCACTTGCAAATGAACCTTGCCGCGATCCGCCAGACGTCGTGCCTTGCGGTCAAGTTGGCTTCTCCGGGATTTTCCCAAGTTGCTGTTTCGCCATTCTTTGTAGGGTGATCCGGGCACAACGGCATGTCGCCCAAATTTAGCTTTTGTCGGAGCGGTGCCGAGCAACTGTCGCCACAATGAAAGGTCCTCCTCTTTTACGGGACCGATTCTCAGTCGTTTGTAGTCTTTCAAAACCTCAAAAAGCTGATCGGGAAATCCTGCTAGTTGATCTGAATTTTTAAGGAGATCAGTACTCACTATCGGACACGCATAGTCAGTAACCCCTGCAGAAGCGTATTCAACGACCACTTCATCTCCATCCGTTCTGGCAAAAATCGGAATGATGATTTGAAGTTCATTGGTCTGTGAGCTTCGACCTTGCACTACCAGAGGTTTGAAAACGGAATCATCAGCTATATGTTTATAGAGGGTGCTTAACCAATCAGGTTGCTGAAAAGCGCTAACCTGAGAATTCTGAAGAAGCGTTCGATATTCTTTAGATTGAAAATCGAAAGACGATGTGAGGGACAATTTCATCAGGAGCGCGGAGCCTTTTTAATTACTTTTGCCAAGCGCCGAACTATTCTATTCCACAACGTTCCGTATAGCAGGATTCCCTCCCCATCAGGCTGGTTCAATTCCACAATAGCACTTTGAAGTCTTCTTTCGCTGTGCCTTAGGAGCTCCTCCCGTTCAGGGTGAATATTCTGATAAAGCATGGGCTCGGATGCGTGAGTAGGATTCGTATTTATTTCAAAAATCTGCACACGATTATCCTTAATTGAAAAGTCCGCCCGCCCATACTCGATCCCGGCGAGAGAAAATGCTTTCCTCAAAATTTCAACATGTTGGTTCTGTTTCACGAAGGCTCTTTCCATATCAAGCAATCGAGCTTTTTCCGTGTGTGTTTCCAATTCAGATTTATTAAAACCACTTTTAACCACCCAAGAATCATGAAACCCCATATGGTGCGGAATAATTTCCCCGGCTACGCAGTAGGTAGACAATCGTTGCCAAACATTCGGAAATATTGGTTCGCCGGAATACTCGATCACAATTTTACCGATTAAAGGAATACCATTTCTTTCGAGCCTATCCAATTCTGCATCGAGATCCACTTGGGTTTCGATAAGAGTCATCGCTTCGCTGTCGTGATCAAATTCATTCCTAACAAACACCGGAAACTTTAACGGACGTGGCTCGGATTCGCACCTGTAGGCGGAAAACTGATTAATGCCCGCCTCTTTTAGTCGCCTTAATATTTCAAAACGACTCCGTACCTGTGCCGGATGATTTAAAACGCGGGCTCCGTTTTTCTTTAGCAGATTTCCAAAATGAGCCGCGCGCGATATATCGTATGGAGAAAGTCTTTCGTGATCTGTAAAGATCCATGTGCCTGCGGTAAGAAATTTCGTGAGAAACAATTGGTCATACGTCCATAGCCTGATTAGCTTTGGTCCGTGTCGTTCAATAAGACTCTCATTGGTATAAGTATGAGCATGTGTAGTAACAAAATGAATCATGTTGGTGTTTTGGCTGACCTGAAGTTCTGCAGGAAAGTTTTAATTATATATACGTCTTTCTTCCCAATGAATCTCATAGTAAGGTGTGTTTTGAGTTACCGGTTGTTCCTCACGATAACCAGGATAATAAAGGTTGATAAATATACTTTCATGAAGACACCCAATCAGATTTTTTTGCCAATCAATAATAAGTTCCCACTTATTTGCCAAAAACTAATTACTTAGAGTAGTTCTGTTGAGGCGACGAGAGTTGAGCAAGAAATAGGGTTCGAAGTCAATTGCTCCAGGATTCATTATTAAATATCAACAATGGTCGCTTCCAAAAACGAACAAAACCCTCAACGGGACAGTTTTAAACCTGGAACCCAACCACACACGGATTTGGTGAGGGAAACACCCAATCGTATTCTTTGTGAAGCAAGTATTTCTGAGAGAGCAATTGAAGTGAAAACCTGATTAATAATCAGGATGTTTTTGTTGCCTTAATTGGAAGCAACCCTAGACCGTCTTCATGCTCCGTTTCTCTACCTTTGTTGGGTCGCTGGTTCTGTTACTCTATAGCGTCTTTGCTCCCACTTTCCATGTACAGGCGCAACCCCTGAGCCCGAGTCCGATGAACGAGATGGATCATGGCCCTTTTATTTCCTCCACGATTTCAACGGACCCGATGTCGACAAGAAGTATCGTCGTACACAAAGGCATTGCCGTAAAATTAGGATCGGAAGGTGATGCGGTGATGGTGTTCGACACGGATCTACTCCGAGTTGCCAGTGCATGGACCGGAGGCTTGCTCAAATGGTATCCAGCACGGGATGGGCTGCAGGAATTTCCAAGCCCAGACGGGTTTATACATTTCTCAACGAGCCAGCGGCCAGGTTGGTCAATAGACCGGAAATTTACCGACCCGCGACCCTGGGGATATGGTCCGCTTCCTCGTACGCTCGGTTCCTACCAAGGACTTTACTTACACGGTGATAAGGTTGTCTTTTCCTACACCATTGGGCAGGCTGATGTGCTCGAATCACCGGGTTTTGTGCGTGTGGAGAATCAGCCCATTTTTACCCGCACGTTCAAACTTGGCAAAACAGCCAATGGGCTTTCGGTACAGGTGACTGAGGCACCCGATGGCTCCTCTACCACGCTTGAACAAATAGTACTGTCTCCAACATCCGGGTACGTAGAAATCAGGTCCGGCAACCAATCCCGTCTTGTGGGGCATCGCGGCTTACCAGCAAATGCAAAATGGAGGTTGATTGACCACCACCTCGTCCTTGATCTGCCACCGCTCGACCAAGCCTTAGATTTCGAGCTTGCGATAGGTCCAGCACTTCAAAGTTCCGCGGGAGAATACATGATCACCCATCTTGAGTCGAAGACCACAGTGACCGATCTAAGATCCTTGCAAGAACCAGGTTCATCAAACTGGGAGGTAATCGAAACGGAAATTGGCGTCGGTACTGAAAGTGGGCCTTTTGTGGTAGATGAACTTACTCTACCGACTACCAATCCCTGGAATTCCTTCCTGCGTTTTTCAGGAGTAGACTTCTTATCCGATGGCCGGGCGGTTGTTTCCTCATTGAGCGGGGAAGTGTGGATCGTAGATGGATTGGGAGAAGGTTCCGGCGATCTCCGGTGGACGCGTTTCGCAACCGGTTTAAATCAACCGATGGGAGTCAAAGTGGTGAATGATCGGATTTACGTCACTTGCCGCGACCAGATTAATTTACTGCACGATCGGAACGGCGATGGAGAAGCGGACTTCTACGAGAACTTTAATAACGACGTGATGGCAGCCACTAATTTCCACGCCTTCACTTTGAACCTGGATACGGATTCCAAGGGTAACTTCTACTTCGCCAAAGCGACGCCTTGGCCACCTGTATCTAGAATTGGAGGAGTTAAAGCAGAGATCACCCCGCATCACGGTGTTCTCTTCCGCATGCCGCCAGATGGCAGCAAACTCGACATTATCGCTACCGGGCTGCGGAACCCCAACGGTCTCTCCATTGGTCCGAACGATGAGATTCTTTACAGTGACAATGAAGGAAATTGGGTTCCAACAAGTAAGGTTCATAAAATAGTGGAAGGTGGCTTTCACGGCTTTATGCACTCAGCCCACAGGGATCCGTTACCTACCAATTTTGAGAAACCCATTCTTTGGGTTCCCCATTTTGTCGATAATTCGCCATCGACGCCGATCTTTATCGATAGTCCAACCTGGCCTGAGGAACTCCAAGGTCAGCTTCTGCTCACTTCCTACGGACGTGGTACGCTCTCACTAGTTTTAAAAGAAGAAGTCGAGGGTCAATGGCAGGGAGCTCATTTAACTCTGCCTCTCAGATTTCAGTCAGGTACCATTCACGGACGATTTCATCAGGATGGTCATTTGTATATAGCCGGACTTACCAGTTGGCAATCGGTCGGACATGGCGGTGATTGGGGCTCTTTTCATCGTGTGCGTTACACCGGTCGTCCACTTCATCTACCTGTAGCGGTGAATACAAAAAAAGGCGGTCTGGAACTCCGATTTTCCGATGCGCTAGAACCTGACTCGGCCACCGATCCGCAAAACTACTCCTTAAGTCTGTGGACCTACCCCTGGACCAGTCAGTATGGCACTCGGGGGAAAATTTATTCGATGACCACCCCTGGCGATACGGTTGCAGATCCGGTGGTCATTCAATCTATCCAACTCTCCGAAGATCGAAAAACGGTCTTGTTGGAAATTCCCGAACTCAGGCAGGACCTTGCTCAGAAAACGCTTGGTGTATTATCGAGCATACCCGACATGATCGAGGCTTCGATGGGATTGGTGATGGCCATAGATTACCGTCTGCGGTCCGCAGACGGCGCGGAAATGAAACATGTTATCCATAAAACGATTCATCGAGTGGCTGGTGATCAGGCCACAACAACGGCACAGCATGGGAGCACCGAGCACGTTTCAAAACCAAAGGTCAACTTTGCCAAAGAACTCCCTAGTCTGGCACCTATGATCGCGGATGGCACCCGCGTTGTCGATGTCAGGTCCACCGGAATCGCCCTTAGCTATGACGTGACAGAAATTAAAGCGAAACCGGGAGAACGCATTGTCATTCGTTTCGTCAATGCCAGTGAAATGGCACACAACATCGTGGTGGTGAAAACGGAGGTTGATATAAACCCGGTCGGCATTGCAGCTATCTCTGCGCAAGCCGACGAATTTGTTCCCAAGCAAGAGATGGATCGCATCCTTGCCGCTTCCAGGTTAGCCTATCCGGGAGATACGGTTTTCGTGGAATTCACGGCTCCCACACCGGGAGTATACCCTTACATTTGCACTTTCTCCGGACACTTTACCTTAATGCAGGGACGGATAATCGTTGAGCCCTGATAGAGTGAGCTATTTCTGATTTGGAGAATAGGCCCAGAAGAAATTATCCACGTTGGGCATCTTTACCTTTGGCAAGGTTTGGGCATCCATGACTTGGTCTGAATCGATGATATCGTTCAACTCCAACAGATACGCTGTTAGCGCATACGTTTCATCGTTGGTTAGCGATTGGGGCTGCATCAATGGCATCGCACGGCGTATGTAATCGAAAACCGTTGTGGCGTAGGGCCAATAGCTACCGACTGTTTTTACAGGTGCGTCGCTCGAAATACTGCCGTGGCCGCCGACGAGCTTGTCGTTAGGTCCCTCAACACCGTTCTGACCATGACAGGCCAAACACTTTTGCGCATAGATTTGTGCACCGATCTCGGCCGTACCAGACCCTTCTGGCAATCCGCTACCATCGGGAAGAATGGTAAGTGACCAAGCGGCCACTTGCTCAGGCGTCGCCGCGACACCTAACCCGGGACCTTCTTGTGCCGAGCTTACGATTGATATGGTGGTGCCCAGCAGCAAAGCACTCAGCGCGAGTGCACGGTTACGCGTAAACATTAGCAACCTCCCCTGTGGAACCCACACTCCAACTTTGAATTGCATGATAATGGTAACGGAAGTTTTGGCCTCGTTCACCAAGCAGCGCGTCGCGTGTCGGTTGCACGGCACCAGCTTCGTCGATGGCACGACTTTGCAAAACAGCGGGACCCCCATCCCATCTCCACGGCAAACGAAAACGTACCAGGGCCTTTGAAAGGACTGGCTCGGAAAGCGCAGCTTCAGCCCAGCTCCGTCCACCATCTGCCGAGACCTCAACGCGACGGATCTTACCCGCGCCAGACCAAGCGAGTCCTGAAATTTGATAGAGACCGGGCCCTTGCATGGTAGACTTACCAGACGGCGAAGTGATCACGGACTTCACGCCCATCGGAAAGGTAAACAGACTCGCACGCCCATCCATTCCGAGGTCCGAGTATTTTGAGGTTTCGTCTTTCGTCATAGCAGGACTCGAAGAAACCTGGATCTGGCGCAGCCATTTGACATTGGCGTTGCCTTCCCAACCTGGGAGCAACAACCGCATTGGGTAGCCGTTGCTGGGACGAAGCCGCTCGCCGTTTTGATAGAGAGCGACTACCGCATCATCGAGCGCTTTTTCGATCGGAACGCTGCGACTCATCGCCGCGGCATCAGCGCCTTCCGCAATGATCCACTTTCCCTCCGGTTTAATGCCGACTTCATCGAGGAGAACACCCAGCGGCACGCCCGTCCAATCACTACAAGAAACGAGACCGTGAATTCCACTCGCAGTTGATTGTGGCGGTTTGGCCGCATTGTTGGCACCGCTGTTCCCAGAGCACTCAACGAAACGAATATTGGATACCAGTGGATACCGCGAGAGAGATTCAAGATCGAATATCAATGGACGATCAACCAAACCGTGGATCATCAGTCGATGCTCGGTCGGGTCGATATCGGGAACGCCGTTGTGATGTCGTTCAAAGTGTAGAGCATTTGGAGTAATAATGCCTTGCAGATACTCAAGTGGCGTCCGCGACGCACCCGTTCCGACCGTGCCTGGGACCGAACCAATCGTTCTCTGCACGTGGTTTTCATGATGTGATCGCGCACCGTAGCCACTCATCCCTGCACCGGGCACAGTCATCGACATTGGCACGTCAGGTGGCGCCGCGCCCGCTTGCTTCGAGGTCATAAGTTGAAGACCGGCTGCACCGAGAATCGCGACGGAATTAGTTAGAAACATTCGTCGATGTAGGAGGCCGTTACCTGCAACGGGTTTGAGATAATCACTTGGGGATTTATTGTTCATAGAGCAGCATTGGAAATTCGATCTTTAAGCTTTTGCCCTCAAGTTAGCTAAGCTTGTTCTCGTTGCCAAGCTCGCTTTGGCACTCGGATAACATCAAACTAAAGCCTGTAGAATATTTCCGTTGCCCGCCTAAATATATTGTCCAAAGTAGGAATTTCATTCGACGATTCTATCACCTCAAATACACCCCAATACACGCTTGGAATCTAACCTAAGCATCATTTTTAATATGACCCTTCTGACAAGGAAGCCTGGGTACGCGATTCCGTGGCCAAAGCCCGTGAGCTGGGATTTAATTGCGCGTTGGGTGGAGCCACCAGTCCCGAACGCAACCTGAATGGTTATGTCGACCTGCCGCTTTCAGAAAAAGTCTTTGAGGAGGAAATGTTTCCTTACGCCGTCGGCGTGATCCTGTTGAAACATCCCTGGGAGTTCGTGGAAGAAGAAACGTTGCCCGATATTTTTGATCCAGCTTACAAACGATTGATCGAAGACCGGGCCAAGGCGGCCTGCCCACCTGCCAAAGACAATCCACTAGTCATAGGATATTATTATGGATTCGGTGCTTTCAATCACTCCCAGGACTGGATCAACCACCACATGTCCCTTCCGGCCAACAGCCATGGGCGTGTGGCAATCACCGATCTCCTCGATAATCGCTACCACGGTGACGTGAAAAAATTCAACGAGATCTATGGTATGAACTTGAAAAAGATTTCAGATCTGAAAACCAAGGCACTCCTAGTTTATGAAAAAGACTTCGGCAACGCGAACTATCCAAGTATTCGGAGAAAACTGGATCCGCGCAAGGTGGACGATTTTAACGCCATCATTGAGCATATGTGTATCCATCTTTACAAAATGGCGCACACCGCAATTCGGCGGTACGACAACAATCACCTCATCCTCGGCTCCTTTATCAAGGAGTGGGCATTGACCGGAGAATCCTTGAAAGCTGCCGCCCCTTACCTCGACTTGATCGCTCCCCAGCATTGGAACGAATCCATCAACATCAGTGACCTGTCCGACGCCGCGGGCCTTCCGATGATTGTTTCGGATGAGGACGTTGGATTCCATTATCCCAACAACAAAGGAAACTTGTACAAAGGACTGACTAGCCACGAGGCCCGAGGAGAAATCTACCAGGCCACTTTGATGCGACACTACAAAGATCCTCGGACCCTAGGAGCAACTTTTTGCATGTGCCTTTACGATCAGGAACTCGCCGTCATAGACAAAGACCAGGAAACAGGTATCTACACCATCGATGGAAACCCACGTGACGGATTGATGTCCCTGATCCGGGACATCAACACCCAGGTTTATAAACACAGTCCTCATCCCATGAGCGATGCTCAGCTGGATGCTCTGGATAAAAAGCTCGAAGGCCTTTGGACTAAGTACGATATCAAAGCACATTTGAAGAAAAATCGTTGAACTCTTTGTGATTTATGTAGGAGCTGCTTTAGCTGCGATCGATATATCCTAGGCGTTCAATCGCAGCTAAAGCAGCTCCTACATAATAAACCTTTTAAAATTCCAATAATGCACTCACGAAGAACCTTCCTAAAATCCGCAACAGCCGCTCTGTTATCAACCGCCCTGCTCCCAAAAGCGTTCGCCGCTTCACACTCGGGATCGTATTTTACTTTGATGAAAGTCAAAGGTCGTTGGTTGTTCCAGACGCCGGACGGAAAGCCGTTCTTTTCGCTGGCTTTAAATCACTTCGACTCCGCAACCTTGCGGTACCCGGAAAATGAACACATCTGGCAGAAGAAGTATGGCAACAACCAGATCCGCTGGATCAAGGAAGGAGTGCGACCACACCTTCAGGATTGGGAGTTCAACTCGGTAGGTTGGGTGCAGGAAGTCACGGTCAAACAACAGGCACACTCGGCCAATTGGAGTTTCGAGGAATATCAGGCACTGGATATGCCCTACTTCCACATGCTGCCGTTCATCGAAACGCACTCCTGGAATCCCTGGCACAAGAACCCGGATCTACGAAGTTCGGACTTCAAGGACTGGTGCGATTATGTGGCTCGCAGCGAATGCACCCGATTGCGGGATGATCCCAATTTGATCGGCTACTGGTACTCCGATTGTCCGACCTGGACCTGGAATCGCCCGCACAACCAATGGCGCGGCCCTATGTTCGATCCGGACAAACTGAAAACTGCATCAGGAAAAAAAGAACTCTTTGATCTCGCCCGACATTACTACCAGGTAACCCACGACGTCATCCGCCGGTACGATCCGAATCATTTGATCATGGGGGATCGTTATGAAGCCAATGCCCCGCTCCCTGACGAAGTAGTTAACGCATCAGAAGGATTAGTCGATGTGCTCTGCTTCCAGGACTTTAAAGACCCGGTTACTCACCTCGCTGAATGGCACAAGAAAACGGGACGTCCAGTCCTCTGGGCTGACGGTGCACAAGGCACGGAAATCGACGACCATACCGGCCGTTATCCGACTCATTCCTACAAGGAAAACAACGGTGCCTGGTACGCCGAAATGCTCCTGGGACTTCAGAAAAATCCCGGAGCCGTCGGTGCACATCTGTGTGGTGCCTACTTGCGTAACCGTCAACGAGCCCGTGGTCTTCTTGGTGAACAGGAGGATCCGGATGCGCCAAACAATGATCTTATCCGCGGGGCAAACCATGATATGGCACGGTGGGTTGCCAAACTTTAAAGATCTTAAATCTCAGACACAAAATGCAACGTTCGGTGTTAAAATGTAGGAGCCGCTTTAGCTGCGAACCTGAAGACAACTTAATCGCAGCTAAAGCAGCTCCTACAAAAAAACGTCCTACTTCCTCGGCCTATTTATCCTTGCTCTTCTTTCAGGGGTCCAATTCTTTGCACTAGCCAAAGCCACCGGCTTTATCCATGTCGAACAGATCGATGGCGTCTGGTGGTTCATCGGGCCAGATGGTGACAAGTTTGTCAGCAACGGCGTCAACCATATCAAACCTCACCTGTGGCTTGCTCCCTATAACAATGAGGTCACAGTCAGTCGCTATGGCCGGGACATGGGACAGGCTGACGGTACATTTAATACTCACGGCTCAGCTGCCAAAAAATGGATCAATTGTCAGATGGAAATGAGTAACGACCTCCACTTTAATACCTTCACGACACCCACACGATTTGATCGACCTGAACAGAATTTTCCAATAATTTCCGAAGATACCCCAAGTCACGAACTCCTCAAGGCGTGCTCGATTTGTTAAATAAAGTATTTGGCTAAACAGACTCGAAGTCCTACTCATTATTCCGCAACCGTTGATGGTTACTGTATTTATTTCAAAAACAACCACTTGACCGAACGTGGAAGCTGTTGAATTTAAAGAAAATGATTTTTAAGAGTAAAATGTTTGATCAATGAAATTTCTTTCCTCCCAAGTCGCCGCCTTTCTTGAAAAAGGATCCAGTCGCCGAAACTTCGGATTACTTATTAAGTTTATTCTGATTCTGCTCGGAATGATTATCGTCTACAGTGTGGGTTTCCACGTTATCATGAGCTGGGAGGGACAGGAACATACCTGGTTCACGGGCTTCTATTGGACGCTCACAGTAATGTCTACATTAGGGTTTGGTGACATTACTTTTCAGACGGATGTCGGTCGCCTGTTTTCGACTATCGTTCTTATTTCCGGGATCGTTTTCCTTTTGATGTTAATGCCGTTTACTCTCATTGAATTCTTTTACACTCCCTGGATGGAAGCACAGGCCCGTGCTCGCGCTCCCCGTGAACTGCCACCTGATACCCATTCGCATGTGATCCTCACCAACTATGATGAGGTAACTGCGTCCCTTATTCGTAAACTTGAGCAGTTTGGTTATCCGTATGTGGTGTTGGTTGGGGATCCCGAAACCGCACTCAAGCTTAATGACGATGGCATTAAAGTGATGGTTGGTGCAGCAGACAGTCCGGAAACCTATGACCATTTGCGCCTAAATCGCGCAGCAATTGTAGCAGCCACAGGAACAGATGTTGCCAATACCACCATTGCTTTCACCGTACGCCAGCAGTCGAAAGATATACCCATCCTCACAACTGCCAACACTCAAACAGCTGGCGATATTCAGAAACTCGCAGGTAGTACCCGCGTATTCAGGCTAGGCGACATGATGGGACAGGCGTTGGCCAGACGCACTTCCCTCGGCGGGGCGGCCCAGCATATAATAGGTCAATTTGACAAACTCCTGATTGCTGAGGTAACTACCGCAGGGACGCCACTGGTGGGAAAAACGCTTGCGCAAGCTGGTCTAGGGCGCGATGCCGGGGTGACAGTGGTCGGCGTCTGGGAAAGGGGGCAGTTTCAGAGCGCGGGGCCGAACACTGAGATCACCAGCTATACTGTTCTCGTAATGGCAGGATCCAAAAAGCAGATTGATCGATACGACGAACTTTACAGCATCGCCCAATTGAAGAAAAGCTTCGTTGTTATAGTGGGGGGAGGACGTGTTGGTCGGGCAACGGCTGACGCATTACAGAAAAATAATATCGATTTTTGCATTCTGGAAAAACTACCGGAACGGGTCGCCCGCTTTGGCGAAAAGGCGATTATTGGCGACGCGAGTGATCTTTCCATTCTGACCAAAGCTGGAATCCTTGAGGCGCTTGCTCCCGTGGTTGTCGTTACGCCGCATGACGATGAAACAAACATCTTTCTGACAATCTTCTTCAGAAAATTGCGTCCCGACATTGAGATCATCAGTCGTGCAGTCCTGGACCGTAATGTCGCGACCTTGCACCGTGCGGGCGCCGACTTTGTTATGTCTTACGCCTCAATGGGGGCAGACATCATCTTCAACTTTTTGAAACGAAGTGACATCCTCATGATTGCGGAAGGCCTCAATATTTTTAACGTGACGTTGCCACCGATTTTAATCGGAAAGTCGTTAATAGAAGCCGACATTCGGAAGAACACTGGTTGTACCGTAGTTGCGGTAAAGCAGAATGGGGACCTCAACATCAATCCCAATCCTACCGAAAAGCTAAAGGAAGGTGTGGAGCTCCTGCTGATTAGCGATGCTGAATCCGAAGCAAAATGGTTTAATGCTTTCGGCAAACCTGAAGAGACGAATAAGGCATAGCAACTTGGATAATCATATGAAACACATTCAATTCTTCTTTGGAATCGCATTGCTGTTACTGCTCGCTCCGGCAGCGATGCAAGCTCAAGAGCAAAAAGAAAAAGCCCACCCACACACACACAGCGATGTAAGCTATGGGAGCCACGAACGAAATTTAATGGATGTCTGGTTGGCAAAATCAAAGGAGCCGACGCCGGTCTTGGTAGCCATTCACGGCGGCGGCTTTACGCATGGCGATAAAGGAGTTGAGCGGGGTCTGCGTGAAGCTTGCCTGAAGGCTGGAATATCTGTTGTAACCATCTCCTATCGTCTTTCGCAGGATGCGATCGCTCCGGCACCGTTTCTCGATGGCGCCCGGGCAATTCAGTTTATTCGGCACAACGCCAAGCAATGGAACATCGACCCGAACCGGATCGCTGCCAATGGAGGTTCCGCTGGGGCGGGTATTTCGCTTTGGCTGGGATTTCACGACGACCTGGCAGACCCGGACAGCGACGACCCTGTGTTGCGACACTCCACCCGCCTGACCTGTATGGCCGTTTCCAACGGCCAAACCTCTTACGATCCGCGATTTATTCGCGATCTGTTTCCGGAAAACGATCAGGTGTACCGAATTGGCGCACTGCGAAAATTGTTCGATGCCGATCTCGACAATCTCGATCAGCTCCCGAAAGAGAAATACGCGCTGTTCGAAGAAGTATCTCCGATCCACCACTTGACTAAAGACGACGTCCCCGCGCTATTAACTTATTTGGTCAAAGACAGCGACAGGGGCCCGGGCATCCACAGCCCTCAATTCGGCTATGTTTTGAAGAAGGAAATGGACAAGCTCGGCATCCGTAGTGAGGTGGTCACTCATGTCGACCGGGACGATCCCCGCTATGCAAAGTTAGTGGTGGATTTTATTAAGAAAGAGTTTGGAATGAAGTAATCTATGATGGATTCCGACTGCGCTGTTGAAAAAATTGAAAGGAGGTCCCATGCGAAAATCACCGATCCACATCTGTCTAGTCGCTCTTGTATTATTCTCTACTAATTTCAGCGCCCAACAAATCGCCGAGCGCTTCAACCAGTGGGACAAGAACAACGACGGCAGACTGACGAAAGACGAAGTCCCTGAGCAAGCGAGAACCCGGATGGACACCAATGGCGACGGAGAGGTTACTCGCGAAGAAATGGATGCCTTTCTCACGCAGAGAAGCGGCAGTCGTCCGAACACAGAACGTCGGGCAGAAACCAATGAGCGGAGGGAACGCCCAAGTTCAGAAAGTCGAGTTGAAACGAGTCAGCAGACCAAACGCCCCGCGTTAAACCTGCAACAGCGTCAACAGTTCGCGAGTCTTGTTAAATCGATAGAACAGGTGGACACATCTCAAGTGGACGATGCCTGGAATGATAGCGAACGGATTCAAAAAACTTCGGAGGAGGCGGTTGATTATCGCAAACGGGTGCTAATCCATTCCGGGGCCGAAGAATTCCAACCCAAGGGCGGACCAAAACATACGAATCCCCTGATTCTTTGCCGACTTCTCCTTGATCCCACGGACAAAGAGGCGTTAGCCTACCTGCCAGTTGGAATTCCAGAACGCTCGAATGGTGACCACTTTGGGAAAAGTTCGCTTTCACGGATCTGGTGCCAGTTTGGTTCGTTGCTTTCACCACAAGTAAAGGCTGACCTGCTAGCGGATGTTACGGCCTACGAAAACTTTTTCGGCGGAGGAACGGAAAACCATATAGCGATGCGACGAACCACCGGGTACCTTTTTGGTGAGTCATTTCCTGACGCTATTTTCCATGGCGGGAAAACAGGTCGGGAAATAGTGGCGGAAGCCACGGACTACATGCGCACCTACGGTAGGGCTGTTTATGCACACTCCATGTCTGAGTTTCTCTCAACCACTTACCAGAGTGTAAATACAGCACCCTGGTTGAACGTGGTTGATTTTTCAAAAGATGACAGCGCCCGACTCATGGCACGGGCCATACTTGACTGGATGCTGGTGGATCTGGCACTTAACTACAATCACGGCATTCTCACTCCACCGGCAGTACGTGAGAATGGATTCATTGAAGACCATTACCAGTTAGCCTATCCCCGTACCCAAACATCCTGGACGGCCTGGCTCTATTTTGGCGGTGGACTGATTCCGGGCATCGACAAAAACACCGACGCGGCATTTTCTGATACCAAATACAAACCCTTACAACCGTACGGGATGGCAGGCATCTTGCATGCGGTGTCACCTTTTGTGCCCGATCCGGTCATACGCAACTTGGGTACGAAGCGGCTTAAAACACCTTTCATGACCTGGCAATCTCGCGCGGCTTCCGCGTCGGAGTTGGTGAGACCAGGCTCTGCCAACGATAGCAAGTCGACATTTGATCCTCGTTTGCGCAGCACTTATACCCATAAAAACTACTCCATGGGCACAGGCTATTTCGGGGAACACGTGTCCATGTCCCTCGCTCTGGCTTTTGCCGTAAGTTACAAGTCCAAGGACGAACATAATTATGTGTTGGCCCAGCATCCATACTGGTACACGGATGCGATCAAGGGTCAGGAACCGGAGGCCGATCGGGGACAACAACGGGGACAAGGTACTTCCAGGCCGCAGTTCGATCTTGATGAAGACTGGATGGGCGTCAGTCCGTTTTGCCAATCCGTTCATTGGGAAAATGCAGTCGTACAGCTGTATGATATTCCGACCAAAGATCCTTATACAAACGCGGATTGGAAAACGGGCGGTCACATGCAAAGTGCGAGGCTTTCGAATCCCGTCCAATCGGTATTTCTATACGTACCCGAGGCCATCGATGAACGCATTCAGCTAGGCAACGTTTTCTTTTTCCGCGAAGGTGAAGGAGAGAACGAAGTTTACATAGCTGTCCGTCCATTACGCGCTGGAGCAACCTGGACCCAGACACTCAAGAAAGGTTATGTTCGCCTGGAGCTTCCCGCAGAGGCGAACTTAACCGGCTTCGCTTTGGAGATGGGAGATCGCGCCGAATTCGGATCGTTCCAAGAGTTTCAAAAACGCATCACAGACTGCGAACTCGATACTTCAAGGTTAGATGATCACAAGGAAGTCACCTACACTTCGACGCGGGGGGATAAACTCCATATTCAGCATCAATCCGTCCCTAATCGTTATAATGATTGGCTCCCCAACTCATCGATCAATGGAGCAACTCTTGATTTTGCCGAGTGGCCGATTTGCGAAAGTCCGTATGTTAAGAGCCGTGATCGCGTATTGGACGTCAACGATGGCCATGCCGGATTCACAATCGACTGGAGTGGTGATCTGCCGGAATACAGCTATTACAATCTGGTGAATGGCACGCCAGTGATCACGCGAAAGGAATTTATCAAAGCGGGTAAGCTTGTGATTTCTCCCGGCAGTTGATCAATTAAAATTAGTTCAGTCTGAATTGGTATAAAACTAAAGCAGGTCCCATCATCTAAACATCGACCCCAAATTATGAAAACGTTTCTTCTACTCATCTGTACGTTGACTTTGGCCTTGCCTCTTTTCGGACAGTATTCACGCACCGAAATCACCAAGCCAACTGATCATGACAGCAAACCCAACAACGAATCCGTTCCAGATGTGTACGCCGTTTCTGGAAACTTTGAGAGGATTGTTATACTACGGATGAAGTTTAAGACCGACCTGCTTGCCGGACTGCAAAAAGGCATAGAAACAGAAGGGATCAAAAACGGTGTGATTCTGGCCGGGATCGGATCGGTTCGCGGGTACCATATTCATGTAGTCAGCAACCGTAACTTCCCTTCCAAAAATTACATGATGAAGGATCCGACCAGAGATGCCGATATCATCAGTATGAATGGATACATCATGGACGGCCGGGTGCATCCGCACATTACCCTGGCCGATGAGATGGAATCGTTCGGCGGCCATTTGGAACCGGAAACCGAAGTATTTACGTTCGCTATAATTACGATCGGAGTTTTCCCCGATGACATGAATCTCGAACGTCTCGACGATAAGACGTACCGATAGTGAAAGATAAATAAAGAAACCCAATCGACTATGAACTTTTCTATACGCATCTTTTCTCTTGTCTGCCTTTTGGCAGTAACCATTCAGGCTGCGCACAATCGCACGCTCATTTTCTCAGATGATTTCGAAGGTCGCATTGAAATCGGGGACTCTTACGTAACTACCCTGGCTGGAACGGATGCCTGGGTAATCAAAGACGGCGTTCTGATCGGTAAACAAACCAACCCAGGGCACGGAGCCGTAATCCGTAAGGAGCTCCCGTTTGGCGACCTTGATATGGAGATAGATTTCCGTTTTAGCGGAGGTTCGCGGTTCAACTGGGTCATCGACGACAAGAACGAGAAGTCTGTCCATGCCGGTCACATCTGCCGCCTTTCGATTTCGCCAAACAGTCTCAAGATTTCTGACGATAAAACTGGCGGGATGAATCTCGAAGTTAGGGCCCAGCGTCAGGATGAACATCTTTCAGAAAAAAAGAAGCAGTCTTTAGAAGATCTTCTGCAAAAAACTTCATCCTCTGCCAAACTCGCTTTGGAGAAAGGCCAATGGTATCGCCTGCGGGTACGGATCCAAGGCGATTTGATGGAAGCTTATATCGATTCCAAACTCGTTGCGAATTTGCGCTCCCCCGGCATCGCGCACCCAACCAAAACCAAATTCGGACCGACGGTTAACGACGCTACTATCGACTTCGACAATCTCCAGGTGTTTGAGGCAGCGCAATAAAACTCTAAGGGTTACTCAGCGGATTTCCACGTTCGGTCAGAGGATAATCAACTTGTCCACCACCTTGGCGAAAAGACTCAAAGACTCCACAGGTCATTTCAACGGTGAGGGCTGCTTGCCGGGCGTCGCAGATGGGCACACGATCTTGGTCTACCGCAGAGATTAAATCCAGAACGCCAGCCACCTGAGTTTGCACTTTCTTGATCAAATCAAGCTGAGACTCTTCTTTCCCAAGTCCGGCTGAGGTGATGGGAATGCGCTTCTGGTTTCGAGATGCCGGATCCAAGTAGTGCCCGGAGCTCAACCAGGCAAATTGGGTCTGGTCGATGTAGATGGTAATAGTGCCTTTCGATCCTATCAGTTGCAGCGAATATGCCTTACTCTCAGAGCCATCGTTGGCTATCGATGTGTAGCTAGCGGTGACGCCCGAGGAAAGCAGCCAACGGGCGTGAATTTCATTTCCGACCAGTAGACCCAGGCCTTCCGCCCCTTCAACCACATCCTTTTTGCCTGCCAGTTTTCCATTTTGAAGAATGGTAGCCGACCCGGAAAGAGGTGATCCGCCAAAGTAATTGATGAGATTAAAAACATGGCCACCCAAAACCCAAAGATCCTCGCCACCTCCGCGACGATCTCCTTTGCCAAATCCCTGCAATTCCAGAAGACGCCCAATCGTTCCTTCGGCAATCAGTTTTTCAATGACCGGAAGCACAGGATGGTAGCGATTACGGTGGGCCACAGCAATGGTTGCGCCCGACTGATCGGCCGCTTTTATTAAACGATCTGCTTCCCTCGGAGTCCGGCAAAACGGTTTTTCAACATAGATGCCTTTAACGCCAGCCTTGATCGCGGCGAGGGTCATTTCAAAATGTTGATCAGCATGTCGCGGACAGACGGAGACAAATTCGGGTCGCGTTTCACGGAACATGTCGCGATAGTCACTGAAACCATGACGGGTGTTCAGTCGTGTAAGCGCTTTGGCGAGTCCCCCAGTATCCGGGTCAGCTACTCCGACAATTTCCATACCCGGGATTTCCCGCCAGACAACATCAAGTCCATGGCCATAGTTACCGCGGCCGGTGTGCCCAATGATAGCTACACGACGATTCACGTGATGGCTGGATCGAAGTTGAGAGGCAACG
>JAQBYJ010000082.1 GCA_027622555.1 Verrucomicrobiota bacterium | reverse complement strand
CAAGCCTGAACTACGAACCAAAAAAAAGAAAACCTTCCTTCCGGAAGGCTTTTCGAACAGGGTCTAGCTCAGGCGAAATACGAACCCATACCACTGCAATATCAAATGCGATATCGGCCGATGCTTCTTCGAATATTCTGGTAAATAATACCGCTTCTTTATCCACCTTTTTTGGAGGCGGAATCGTTGCGCATAGTATCGGTGGCAATATCGATATTCAGCACGATGGCGTAATTCGTAATAGCCACGGTGGGACAGGTATTTCGGGGAAAGGTATTTCGGCGGTTGCTGATTCAGGATCGGTGAACGTTTCCGTAAGAGATACAATTATTTCCACAGGAAGTGCGATCGAAGTAAAAGCTGCGAATGATATTGGAATTACAAGTAACGGAGAAATTTCTACGAAAAGTAGTGGGACCTCTGCATTTTCTCCTGGAATTCTAGCTATAAGTTCAGGTGGAAAGGCAACACTGAACAGCTCTGGCGATATTCGCACGGTTACGACCTCAATTTCCGATGCAGTTGGTCTTAAAGCTGAATCCGATATTCAAATCAACAACACCGCTTCTTTATCGACCTTTCTGGGAAGCGGAATGATAGCGAATAGCACGAATGGAAATGTCGAAATCAATCACGAGGGAACTATAGGCGTTAGCCAGAGCGGCGGAGGTGTGCTAGCATACGCTTCCGCTGGATTTGTGAACATTTTTTCAAATGACAGTGGAAGTTCTGTTGCGAGTAGGGGGGATTTTAACAGTAGCGATGCGATTCATATTGAGGCTGCCCAGTCCGTTACATTACACTGGGCGGGAGATGTTGAATCGATTGGGAATCGGGCTAATGCGATCTTCGCCAAATCTGAAATGTCTGGAGTGAGTGTGACCACAAAAGGCGATGTGAGAGCGAATGGAATCGCTGCGTACGGAATTTTTTTATCCGGTCCATCCATCTTAACCGCTAATATTCTGAGTGGTTCCGTCTCAGGTGCTGATGGTGCTAGTGTTAGTGTTGGGGTAGGATTTATCGATGGTACTGAAAATAAAGTGAACAATTATGGATCGATTATTTCGCAGAGCTTTGTAGCTATTAAGACAGGAGATGGAAATGAGACCATCGATAACCACGGTGGAATATATGGCAGCATCGATCTCGGTGCCGGAACCAACGTCATCGAAAACAGAAGTGGTGCCACGCTCGTGACCCACAATGACCTGAAGCTCGGGGCGGGCAACTTTTTGAACAGTAGCGGGCACCTTCAAATGGGTGAGCTCGGTCAGGAGACTTTGACCACGACGATGATTGGAAATCTGGTCATGGCACCCTCGGCTTCGTTTCGAATGGAAATCCAAGATACGAACTTATCCGATGAGCTCATCACTGATAAGCTGATTGTGGTCGGAAGCGCTGTTATCGACGGAGAGTTTATTGTTAGTATTCAAGAGCTCTACGACGAACCGAAAGCTGGGCATGCGTTTACCATACTCACCGCGACTTCGCTAACGGGCACTTTCTCAAGTGTACGAGTGCTAAACGGCTCTCACCATAGTGCTGAAATTTCCAGGAAGGTAGGGTTGGAGCTAAGCTATACCGAAACGACGATAACCGGGACAGTCGTACTGCTTGAAATTGATAGCTACGAAGATTGGAAAAAACTGGGATTTGACGAAGCCCAACAGGCCGACGAATTGGTGAGTGGCTCTGAAGCCAACCCCGATGGCGACGGACTATCCAACGGAGATGAAGCTCTATTCGGAGGCGATCCGCTTAAGCCGGAAGGCTCACCCGTGAGTTTCGAACTGGGGGATGTGAATGATCCGGATGGCATTTCAATCTCAGCAACTTTCAACGTTGCCGACGACATTACCGACCGCGAATGGTTTTTTGAAACATCCCCGAATCTGGAAGATTGGTCGCCCGCAAGTGTGACGGAAACCACCATGCAGGACATGGGCGATTTCTCGAAATTGACGGTGGATTTTGATCAGCCGGTATCGTCTGAAGGGAGTACCTTTGTGCGACTGAAAGGTCGAACGATATCCCAGTAAATGGTAGTGCGGCGCAATGCTGTTCCACGACCTGTGATTTCTGAATGAATCTGACTTATTACCGTACGGTGTATTCTCAATTACCGTAAAAATACGACTAGTTAGAAGCCGCTCAATAAGTTATAGTCTTCATAACATTAACAGATGTGGCTTAGCATAAGTAGCAGCCAAATCACAACCTCGCGTTCCAATGCATAAAAAATCTCATCAAAATATTTTCGGCTGCCAATTCAGTCTGATTGTTTTATTTACTATTCTAGCTGGCTGTTCCAAACCGGAAACTAAAGTAGGCGGCCTTTATGAAGGCTTCGGTGATTACGTACGACCTATTTCAACCACTTCAAGTGAAGCTCAGGCTCTTTTCAATCAAGGCATACAGCTCATGTATGGATTCAACCACGATGAAGCTATCCGTTCTTTTCACCTCGCTGCTGAAGCCGATCCAAATGCAGCTATACCTTGGTGGGGAATCGCCTATTCCCACGGCATCAACATCAATGACCCGGAAATGGGCGAAGAGCGATCCCGCCTGGCTCGGGAGGCGGCGGATAAAGCGATCGAGTTAATGGGAAGTGCGAGTCCGGTTGAGGTGGCTCTTATCCAAGCGGTAAGTGCGCGGTACGAGTTTCCAGCTCCAGAAGATCGTTCTGGACTCGACCAAGGATTTGCGGACGCGATGGAAGCGGCTTATAAGGAATTTTCCGAAGATTCCGAAGTGGGTACCATTTATGCAGACTCATTGATGAACCTCCAGCCTTGGGACTATTGGGAAAATGATGGTCGTCCAAAAGGACGGGTTGAGGAAATCGTGCAAGTTCTTGAAAAAACCATGAAGCTTCACCCCGATCATCCGGGAGCCAACCATTTCTACATTCATACGGTCGAGGCTTCGAAGGATCCTGATCGTGCCGTGCCGGCTGCCGACCGTCTAAGGACTTTGGTTCCCGGGGCAGGACACCTGGTGCATATGCCTTCTCATATTTATATCCGGGTGGGTCGTTATGCCGATGCGGTGGAGGCAAATACGGAAGCGGTGGAAGCCGACAGAGTCTATTTCGATAAAGCACCGGAACCTGCGATGTATTCCATCTACTATGCGCACAATCTTCATTTTTTATCCTATGCCGCGATGATGTCGGGTCGCTTCGAAGAGGCCTTGCGGGCAGCGCGTGATCTGGAAAATGATATTCCCGAAGAGCCTCTTAAAGCATTTGCGGGTCTTATAGATGGGGTCATGCCTTCAAATTTCCATACACTTATCCGGTTCGGGAAATGGGACGAGGTGCTTGAGGAGCCAGCTTACAAAGATTACCGATTGGTGAGTAATGCAGTTCGATTCTATGCCCGATCCATTGCTTACTCGGCAAAGGGCCAAACGAAAGAAGCGCGCGAAGAAATGAACGCCTTTAATGCTGCCATGAAAGCTGTT
Source organism: Verrucomicrobiota bacterium (assembly GCA_027622555.1). Classification (NCBI taxonomy): domain Bacteria; kingdom Pseudomonadati; phylum Verrucomicrobiota; species Verrucomicrobiota bacterium. Next base: position 21,880 of record JAQBYJ010000082.1, on the reverse strand, counting down.
CCTGAGGAATGGTATATTTTCAACAATCCGGTGAACAAAGTTCTTCCGATTGCCCAGGCGATGATCGAAGGCGAATTACTCTGGCGCGAAGGAAAAAAGGAAGCGGCATTCGCACGACTTCGTTTCGGTATTCAGGAAGAGGATTCACTTATTTACGATGAACCTCCTGGATGGATGCTGCCCGTCCGGCATACACTTGGCGCGTTGCTCATGGCCGATGGTCGTGCAGCGGAAGCGGAAATGGTTTACCACGAAGATTTGGAGCGAAACCGAAATAATGGATGGGGTTTGATTGGTCTTCAAAAATCGCTTCGTGCTCAGGGAAAACATACGGAAGCAAACGCGCTCGATTCTAAAATAAAATCAGCTTGGTCACGCGCCGACACGATTCCTACATCTTCCTGTTATTGCGAACCTGGCGTTGCGATGAAGTAGTTGCGATCATGTTTGTTCAGGTTTGAATTTATTGAGCTTGTCGAAATAGCTGATCAAACGCACATCGTGGATAATCGAAATCGGGACCAAGGTCCTCTCCTACAGAAGAACTTCGAACTTCAGTTATAGAAGGTAGGTCTGTACACCTTGTGCCGTGCATTTTGGGACGTTTGGTGGCGGAGTTGGGACGTTCTTGCTGCGTCGTGTATTTCTGGTGTAATGGCGGCATCGCGAGGACGCGATTGCCCTATTTCTTTGGTTTTTTAAGACGGGAATAGCTTCAGGAAATACTCCAACTCATAAAATAATTTCAACCTATCAGCTATAGAGCAGTCGTTTCCACACGGCGATCGATCGTGGACTGAGATCCGGCACAATGATTTGAAGGCCGCCGCTCAATCCGGATTCCATAAAGTAGGGGATGGTGAGAACCGGTAGGCCAGCCAGACTCGCGGGGGCTGTGAGTGCAAGATTGGCTTCGCGCAGTACTGTTCCTTCGCCAAGCAATGGAGCTGGAACCGGGGACGCTGGGAGAACTATGTAATCGTATTCCAGGAACCACTCATTCAACCATTTGCTCATTTGGTTTTTAACGGCAAAGGCTTCGTTCAAATCGTCAATAGACCATTGTTTTCCTTTGGCGATTCTGTCCCAGGTTTGTGGATCGTATTGGTCCTTCCGGTTTTCGTGCCATTCCTTGTGAACCCCGAAAGCCTCGTTGCTCGAAATAACGAGGTAAGCCTTTACCAAGTCGGGTAAAGAAAGGAACGCTTTAGTGGCCTCGGAATTAGTTGAAGCTAGAATGGCGTCTATCGTTTGTCGATGTGGTGCCGAAAGCCCTTCGTCGATAAATGCGTAATGGGGTAGAAGATCCAATCCCTTAAACTTGGCCTGTTCGTCCGAACCGGGTGCGAACAATGCATCGATCGTAATCGCCATGTCGGCTGCAGTTCGCGTAAACCAACCCGCGGTATCGAAACTTGGACTCAAAGGCCAACAACCATCCTTGGACCACGGATGTGTGGGAGTAACCCGAAGCCCATAAAGACCATTGTAGGCGGCCGGGACTCGAACGGAACCTCCCGTGTCCGAACCGGACGCGAGGGGTACTAAGCCACCCGCCACCGCCCAAACTGAACCACTGCTGGATCCTCCGGAAATACGATTTGGGAAAAGCGGATGAACGCCATCGCCAAAATGGCAGTTACTCCCCTCCATTCCAAAAGCAAATTCCACAAGATGCGTCTTCCCTGCAAACACACCTCCCGCATGGTCAAATGCGCGGGCTAGTGCACTGGATGTTTTTGGTGTCGACCGCACTTCATTCAAAAAATGCGAGGATGCGTTAGTCTCCCAGCCTGCTACATCATACAGGTCCTTTAATAGGTAAGGAGCGCCCGCGAGTGGCAGACCCGGGCCTGCGATCGACTTCTCGAAAGCCTGAATCAAATGCTCCCTGGATGGAATGCGTGCGATGGCTGCCCGTACTTGAGCTTTCGGAAACCGGTTTAGGTGGTTAAAGAAATGGTCGGCAGCCTTTTGTGGGTCAGACTTTGAATGATGAGACCATTCGGAAATGGACCAGTAAATGTCGGGACTCATTGGAATATTTATAGCCAATCATAGATTCAGTTGTCTTACTACTAAACGATGAATGAAATTGAAAATAAAATAAAGGAGCTCGGATTAGAACTACCACCGCCGCCTGCTGCTGCAGGAAATTATCTGCCTTATCGTATGAACGGTAACACGCTCTACCTCGCCGGGGCAATTTGCATGGTGAACGGAGAACTTTCTCACACCGGGAAGGTTGGGAAAGAGCAAACGGTAGAAACTGGCTATGCGGCGGCAAGAGTATGTACCTTGAATGCGATCGCTGGTATGAAAGCCGCCCTGGGGGATCTTGATCGAGTTGATAAAATCCTGCTGGTCTCCGGATATGTGAACGCGGTGGATGGGTTCACCAAGGCTCCTGCCGTCATCAATGGCGCAAGCGACTTGTTAGTCGAAATATTTGGAGAAGCCGGAAAGCATGCCCGTGCAGCGATCTCGACTTCAGGCTTGCCCCTTGGATCAACCGTGGAAGTTCAAATTACGTTGGCGGTTAGAGATTAAAGAGAATGCCAACAGAGGAATGCCAACAGAAGGAATGCAAACAGGGTCAATAGTCAATTATCAAGTCGTCTGGTTCGGATCCCCGAACCTAGTGCGCGGACGGAATGGTGTCTTTATACCTATCCCAATTTTCTAAAATAGCTTCCACCACTGGAATTCCGGTGCGGTAAACGTTTTCGACGGTCGGCATGTAAGCTGAGTAGTGACCGACGGTTTCGCCTTCGAGGCTTTCGGTCGCGGTTACCGTATCGATGGGTCGGGTGTAGTTTGTGACACCTCTCAGAACCATTGCCCGGTCGATGTCGGCTTTACCTGCATTGTCCAATCGCGTGAGTGCCTGCATAGTGCCGGTGTCCTCCATTGCGGAGGTGAAGAAATCGCCTGTGCCCTCGGTCCAATAATTCACCCAACCATTGGCCCAATCGTTCAAGAGAGCGCCATGCCAATAGGTAGCCGCAGCCAGGTGGGAACCTAATTGCACCCGTGGTGGGTGTTGGGCTCCGTCAAAGTCTTTAAATTTGAGTCTTAGATTCTCTGCGCCTTCGCTTGTCGTAAGCTCGGTATCCTTGGTCAGTTGGTAGGCCCAGTTAAGCAGGTCCGGATTTAGTTTATAACGAACTCCCCAATGTTGATCACTTTCGGGCATAGGAAGTTGGTAGGGGCCTTTTTGCGAAACGGTATGTAACCGGTTGGCCAACCTGCAGGTGCCTCACGCGGATCGATTTCGTGACCAATATCGCCATCGATCGCCCAGTCTGTCCATACCGTGTCAGCTGGAGATGTGTCCTCGGGATCTCCGCCTGCAATGCCTGCAACCAACCAGTAAGCTTTGGACAGGTCGAAGCGCGGGTCCATCCCAAGGCCCATGATGGTGGCGGTGGAAAATTGAGTTCCGATACCGGTTGTTACCCCGAGTATTCCTTTATCCGCGTTGTAGCGAAGGGGTGAATGGCCCTGCGGAAAGTCTAAGGTTTCGTTGAGCGGAAGTCGTTCTACCCAGTATTGAAATTCGCCAGGTCGATCTCCGGCCACATCTCCAATCTCGAACATCGCAACCACGACGACCTTGATTGGAATGGGGCCCTGGGTTTTTGGGCCTTCGGAACAGCCGACGATAGATGTTATAATCGCGAGTGCGAATAAGAATCTTAGTTGAGCCATAATTAGATTGTGGCAGACTCGATGCCAAACTTGCAACTCTCGCATTTTGTTTGCTTAACTCTATTTGTGAAATGGCTCGATCAAATCTTTAACGTCAGTCCTCAAGGCAGCACGGTTCGCACAGAGATACTCGCAGGAATCACCACCTTCGCCGCAATGGCGTATATTTTGGTGGTTAATCCTTCGATTCTGTCCGAGGCAGGGATGCCGAGGGAGGCTGTAATCACTGTCACTGCATTAGCCGCCGCTTTAGGATGTTTTCTTATGGCGTGGATGACGAATTATCCGATCGCCTTGGCGCCTGGTATGGGAACAAACAGTTACTTTGCCTACGTGATTTGCCTTGGCATGGGCGTTGCGTGGGAGGCTGCATTGGCCATGGTCTTTTGGAATGGGGTGGTTTTTCTTATTCTTTCAATCACTGGGTTAAGAAAGAAGATCGCCGAATCGCTGCCAAACGGATTGAAGGTGGGGGTTCAAGTCGGAATCGGATTCTTTATCGCATTCATCGGCCTGAAGAACGTTGGCATTGTCGTAAGTCACGATGCGACCTTCGTGGCTGTGGGTAGCTTGAAATCGCCGGCTTCGATTCTGGTTATCTTGGGTGTTATTCTGATGACAGTACTATCGATTAAAAAATTTCCTGGGGCGATCTTGCTTTCGATCCTTGGCATAACCGCTCTTGGATTTTTTATTACCAGTGGTGGGAGTGCAATTACCGCCCCTCCTTCCGGAATCATTTCTTTGCCATCCGGCATCGGCGAGACCTTTTTGAAATTAAAGATATGGTATCCTTTTACTCATTGGCAGGCAGCTTTGCCAGTCGTGCTTACCCTTCTGATATTAGATCTTTTCGACAGTATTGGAACCCTGATTGGTCTTTCACGAAGGGCCAAACTGGTTGATGAAAATGGCAATATGCCCAACATGGGCAAGGCGCTTACTGCTGACTCCATTGCCACAATGGGCGGAGCCCTCTTGGGGACTTCAACAACAACTTCCTACGTCGAATCGGCTGTTGGTATTGAGTCAGGTGGCAAAACAGGACTGACTGCGGTAGTATGCGGTATCTGCTTTTTACTGGCACTGATCTTCACACCCATTTTGACAATCGTTCCAGCCGTTGCAACTGCTCCTGCATTGGTTATGGTTGGGGTATTCATGGCCCAAGGAATGAAAGAGCTCAACTTTGATGACCTGGTGGAAGTTGCGCCGGCATTTCTGACAATGCTGCTTATTCCTCTGACCTTCAGTATCACGGAAGGGATCGGGATTGGGTTGGTGGTTTTTGTCTTTGTAATGATTCTTTTAAATCGAATGAAAGAGGTTCCCGTTTTCAGCTATTTTGTAGCGGGCTTGTTCCTCGTTTACTATGGGATGAAGTAGTGAAAATTTTGAGACAATTGTAAGACTATGAAATTATTTCCGTTAAAAAAGTGGTATACGCGTATCCTTAACCGCGATGACTCGAACGCCAGGGATTTATCTGCGAGTCGGCGCAGTTTTATAGGTAAAGGTTTTCTGGCCGCTCTTGGATCCGGTCTGTTGGTCGGCTCTCGTAGTGGATCCGCTCAGGACACTTCAAGAGTCAGTGGTTCAACAGCAACACGTGAAATTAAAAGCACTCGACAGGTTTCACAGTTAAACTTTTCCACAAGTACCGAACAGGCATGGCGCAATCTGAAAAAGGAAGCATCGCCGGAAGATCTCTATCGATTTCTTTATGCGCTGCCAAAAGGCGGAGATATCCATCATCATTTGGGTGGAGGTATGTTACCTGAAATGATCTGGGATGTGGCCACCGACCCAAAACGCAACGGCGGGCAGACCTTTTATACCAGAGTTCGAATTTCCAGTCTAAATCTTATCGATGTGGGCGACATGCGTGATTCGCGAAACCTCTCCGGTTGGGTGACTATCTCTAATCATACTTTGGACCGATTGAGCGCTGACGTGCAAAAAGATTTCAAACAGCTATCTGATCTAAACGATAAGGAGAAACGTGCCTGGAAGAATGCCATGTTCCTCGATAACGATGGTGAAGGTCGGGACGAGTTTTTTGAGTATATTTGGAATCGTCTTGGAGATATACTTCAATCCATTGACGTAATGACCGAGCTCCTGGTCGAAAATATGAAGCGCTTCGGAGCTGAGGGTGTCAGGTATTTGGAGATTCAAGCTCGGTTTCGCGGATGGACCGATTCAAACGGGAAGACCATTTCGGATGATGAGGCCACACGCAGATTTCTTGATCGATTCGATCAACCGGATGCTAAAGCAACAGGTGTGTTGGTACGGTTTCAAACTATCGTATTAAGATTTTCACCTGATGCAATTGAAGGGGTGGAAAAGTATTTTGAATACACTTACAATAACCCGGAGTTATGGTTGGGTATCAACTTGGCTGGTCGTGAAGATGACAACCGAGGCTACCCGAGTAAATTTACCGATGTGTTTGATCGAATGATCAGAAAGTTTCCTGGAGTTGGAATTTCCATTCACGCGGGTGAGGCTGAGAAAAAAGATACCCATATTTTCGATACGCTTCGTTTGGGAGCTACCCGAATAGGACATGGCATTAATTTGTTTCGCGATCCATCGACGATGCAAATGATGCGGGGCGAAAATTTCCTTATCGAAATAAATCTGATAAGTAACCATCTCCTCGGTTATACGCCCGATCTGGATGAGCACCCGTTCCCCATTTACATGCGGCAGGGAATTCCTTGCTGCTTGAATACGGATGATCGCGGCATGTGGCATTCCAACATGACGGACGAATATTTTGTAGCGGTGTCACGGTTCAATCTCACCTGGAAAGAAATGATTACGCTTGGAGAAAACAGTCTTAAGCATTCTTTCCTGGATGATCAGACAAAGGCTCGCCTGCTTCAGGATTATCATAACGATGTTATGGCCTTCCAGGATCGTTTGGAAAATCAAGGTTGGAAGTCCATCGCGCGTGGTAGTGATGCAGTCACCTACGATTACGGCAAAAAACACCTTAAGCTCAACCTAAGCTAACTTCTATGAATCGATTCAGCGTTGCTCCATTATCCTCCCTTACCCAAACCCTTGCTGCGGTAGCTTCGGGAACGCGGGTACCAGATCTCGTCGTTACCGGCTGTCGTATCCTTTCGACTTATACCGAGCGGATGTTGTCTGACAAAGAAGTATGGGTTTCCCATGGAAGAATCGCCGCCATTAAACCAGCCGGGACCTTTAAAGGCACCGTCAAAACATTCGATGCGCGCGGCGGAATTATCGCCCCTGGCTTGGTCGATCCTCACATCCATATAGAGAGTAGTATGATGACGGCTTGTGCTTACTCGGAAGCGGCCTTGCTCAATGGTACGACTACAATTTTTTGTGATAGTCATGAGATTGGGAATGTATGCGACACCGAAGGTATTGAATGGATGTTGGAGGATGCACGAGTGGCACCGCTGAATATTTATCTTACTCTGCCAAGTACGATACCAGCTACGAATGCAGCCTTTGAAACCTGTGGTGGAGACCTGACTCCTGAAAAGGCAGGGGCCATGTTTGACGCCTGGCCAGAGATAGTGGCTTTGGGTGAGAAAATGGATTTTGTTCCCGTATGTATGGGGGACCCACGTTCTCACGGTGTCATTCAAGCTGCTTTGAAACGTGGTAGGCCAGTCTCTGGTCATATCTACGGAAGAGAATTTGTGGGGGCCTACGCGGCGAGTGGAGTTACCGATACCCACGAAGCGATCGACCGTGACATTGCAAATGATTTTCTGGAAGCCGGCATCTGGATATTCCTTAGGGGAGGGCCGCCGACAACTCCCTGGCATAGTTTGCCAGAGGCGATTAAGGCCGTGACAGAATTGGGCGCCAGCACCAAGCGTGTGTGCGTGTGCACGGACGATCGCGATGCGGATGATCTGTTTGTCTTTGGCATGAACTGGGTTGTAACGGAAGCCATCCGAGCGGGAATCGATATGCCTACTGCCTGGTCAATGGGTTCATTGCATCCTGCAACTCGATACGCGATGGACGGAGATTTTGGAGCCTTGGGCCATGGCCGTCGGGCCGACATGGTTCTGTTGAATGATGATCTTGAAGTGAAGAACACCTGGTACGGTGGAGAATTAGTTGTAGAGGACGGCAAAGTGACTTCGGAGTTGGATGAGCAGTTATCCAATCAACGCTACCAATATCCTAAAAAGGCGTACGAGACGGTCAACATGCCCCTGAAGCCGATTCTCATTCCGGAAATTCCCGCTGTGCCATCCGAAGTTAGTATTCTGAGAACAGAGCTTCCTGGGATTGTTACGCTCCACAGAAAAGCCAACTTGGAAAACCTTTCTACGAGTTGGGATTCATTTTTGGAAGAGAACGATTGTTGTCACATGGCTGTTATCGAACGATACGGAGTAAAGGGAAACATCGCCTATGGATTTCTGCAAAACTTTGGCCTCAAAGAGGGAGCTGTTGCCAGTAGCGTTGGGCACGATGCACACAATGTCATTGTGGCCGGATTTGATGAAACTTCCATGTCCTTGGCGATTGAAACGATTCGCGAATCGCAGGGTGGGGTATCTGTGGTTCAGGGCGGAGAGGTCGTTGCTTTTGTTGCGCTCCCTATTGCCGGACTCATCTCTGATCTTCGTGCCGGAGAAGTTGCCGAAGCCGCCTCCAAAGTGAAAGCCGCTTGGGTGGCCGCCGGTTGCACATTGCCCTACATGGGATTCAATCTCTTGCCACTTTCGGTTATTCCCGAAATTCGATTAACCGATAAAGGTCTGGTCAAGGTTCCTGAGATGGAAATTGAGCCGTTGTTCAAGGAGCTTTAGCAACACCGGTTAATACAGCTTGAAGGTCCTCATGAAAAATTGAGGGAATATAGACAGAGGACGGTTCATGAGGGTGAGGACCTTTGTTTTTTCGAACTCGAAAATTTCTTAAGAGGAATGGCTCAAATATTTCTTCACGGTCCTTCGATCTACTTGTAGCCGGTCGGCGACCTGGGCAAGGTTGGGTGTCTTTGCAAATTCTCGATTCACGAGAACCTGTATCCATTGGTTGAGCGTGGGAGTTGATCCACTTGTTAAATCGTCAGCTTCCGAAGAAACAGTAGGTTCCAACTGTGCTTTATATTCTCCGTGTACCATTACGTTACGGACGCACTGTTCCAGTTCACGAAAATTACCCGGCCACGGGTAGTGTTTAGGCATGGACTGTCTAATCCAGTTTACTACCTCCTCTGTTAAGTGGGCTTTCTCTAGAGGGCCAGCGATTTTTTCAGCTATAAATCCAACCATTATTTCCAACTCTGACTTATTATTTTCAATCATAGAAACCAAAGACGGCGTTTCAATACGGTCGGCGCACAGGCGATAGTAAAAATCGGTCCGAAATTTTCCTCTGCTCATTTCCAAGGCCAGATTTCGATTGGTGGCAGCCATGACCTTGCCTTCGAATTTTAAGGGTTGGATATCCCCGAGCCGTTGAAATTGTCGGGTTTGTAATACTCGTAGCAGTTGGACTTGAATGGTTGGAGCGGTCTCTCCTATCTCATCCAGGAAAACCGTTCCATAGGGTCCGCAGCTTTCAAAATAACCGGCCCGGTTCTGAAGGGCTCCAGTGAAGGCGCCTTTTTGATGACCAAAAAGTTCTGATTCAATCAGTGTCTCGGAAAGCGCTGAAAGATTGATTGGATAAAAGACCTTTCGGTAGTTGGTGTTAAATTTTAATGTCTGTTCATTGAAGGGGATGAATCGTGACAAGCCAATCGCTCCGGCAACCAGCTCCTTGCCCGAACCAGAGGGTCCTTCGATCAGCGTAAAGACGTTTTCCATTCTGTAGAACAAAGAGCGGAGGTAGCGTTCCATGTCATGAGTGAATATGGAATTCCAGACCCGTGCTCGAAGTTTTCTCATGGCTTCGGATTGTCCGATCAGTGAAGCCTGGGTATGGTAAAACGCTCTGCGTATCTGGAAAAGGAAACTGGTAAGTTCTGACTTGGTATAGGCTGGAGTGATTTTAATTTTATTCAGTGTCAGATAAAAATCATAGTCATTGCTAAGTTCCTTAAATGAACTCCAAACCAAATTGTTGTCTGGTTGTTGAATACAGTTCGCGAGGTGTTCATCCATGGACGAAGCCTGTGCATGATAGAGGTGGAAATACACCAGATGTTCGTAAAGGCGAAATTGAGGATGCGCCTGAGGGTTGCTCAAGCCGACGATGACCTTTCTTCCCGATAGGAGGAGAGCTTCACAATGCGATCTCAGTTGATCCATATTTTGCTGGTTTTCCAGCCCGGAGCCTTTCCCTTTCATTGAAGGTTTATAGAGGCTTCCCAGAACTTCACTATCCAGACGCTGCCGTTCTTCCAGGAATGGATTACAGTAGATAATGCGGACCAGGTTGTCTGCGATCTGAGCGTCATTTTTTGAGTATATATCAATTTTAGACATACATTATATGTCTTCTATAATACAAATAATGTCTATTAAAATTAGATAATTAGTCGATAGATTATCTCAGTGTTATTTATATTCGCATACCTGCCAGTGACTTAGAGGTGTATCAAGGATGATTGGCATTGGCCATGCAAAGGCGGGACCCGAATCAAATAACCTTATGAAAAAACAAATCAAAGTTTCAAAGTCACCCGTGTTTCGATCCTTGGGCGCTCAGGCTCCACGGATCTTAGCACTTCTCGCCATTGTTTCCGTCTTCGTATTCTTAAACTCAAAGAGTGAAGCGGCGGGAACGATGTCTCTCAAATCATCCTCCGATCTTCCTTTGGAAATCCGGGATCATCACGTAAGCGTGACCATTCAAAACGGATTTGCTCGAACTGAGGTGAATCAAATATTCTTTAATGCCAATGGTCGGGCAGTCGAAGGTCTTTACTCATTTCCTGTTCCGAAAAACGGAAGTCTTTCTGAAGTCACCATCGGAATGGGTGAGAAGGAGCTCAAAGGTGAGGTGGTTGAAAAGAAAAGGGCTGAGTCCATCTACGAAGAAGAAACTTCTAACGGAAACCAGGCCGGGCTTACTCAAAAAGATTCCTATCGGGATTTTGAATTTTGGGTGGCCCCCATTCCGGCCCAATCCGAAGTGCAACTACAGTTCATTTATTATGAGCCACTGATTCTCGACCATGGGATCGGGCGTTATCTTTATCCCCTTGAAGAAGGTGGAACGGATGAAGTGACTCCGCAGTTTTGGGTACGTAATCCTACCGTTCAGGGAGTGTTCAGTATTGATGTTGAGTTAAAGTCTGCCTGGCCAATTGCAGATATTCGGACGCCGGGGATCAGCACCACTCAATTAGAATCTGAAGGTGGAATTATTACGCAGTATTCCTCAACCACGGGTTCATTGAACAACGATTTCGTTTTGTATTATAGATTGCAAGATGACCTGCCGGGACGCGTTGAAGTTGTGCCATATAAATCAGGTAAAGACAATCCGGGTACCTTTATGATGGTGGTAACTCCCGGGATAGATCTAAAACCGCTCGATCAGGGCAGTGACTATATTTTTGTTCTCGATGTCTCCGGAAGTATGGGCGGGAAACTCGGAACACTTGTTTCCGGCGTTAAGAAGACCATCAAGTCGTTCCTTCCACAGGATCGTTTTAGAATTGTTTTGTTTAATAACGAAAGCAAAGAGCTCACCAAAACGTGGGTTCCCGCCACCCCTGAGCAGGTAGACCACGCAGTCGGGTTGCTTGATCGTGCCCAATCCGGAGGAGGAACAAACCTTTACTCCGGATTGAAGCGCGGTCTGAGCGCGATCGATAGTGACCGTGTAACGAGTATGATCCTGGTTACGGACGGGGTGACCAATGCGGGCGTTGTTGAACCGAGAGAATTCGATTTGTTAATGAGTCGTGCCGATGTGCGTTTTTTCGGATTCTTACTGGGAAATCAGAGTAATTGGCCGCTCATGGAAACGGTTTGCCACGCCACCGGAGGGTATTACCAACAGGTATCCAACAGCGACGACATAATCGGGCAAATTCTCTTAGCGAAAAGTAAGGTGCTGCATGAGAGTATTCATGACTTCGACTTGAAGATTAACGGGGTAGATACTTTCGATGTGTCGCCAACGCAGATTAAGAAAGTGTTCCGCGGGCAACAGCTTGTTTTCTTTGGCCGCTATGCGGAAGGAGGACAAGCTGATTTGGAAATTAAGGCCCGGATATCAGGACAGGATAAAACCTATAGAACTTCGTTTAATTTTCCTGATGTAGATGGGGATAATCCAGAGCTTGAAAGGATATGGGCGCTTAATCGAATCCAGGAACTTGAATTGAAGAAGTCTCTCGGACAGCTCGAAACAAGTGAGTCTGAGTCGGCGGTAACCGACCTGGCATTGCAGTACCAGTTGGTAACGGATTACACTTCGATGCTGGTACTCCAAGAAGATCAGTTCCAAAGGCATGGCATCGAACGTCGTAATTTGGCCCGAACTGGGTTGGAGCGCCAGACCCAACAGGAGCGTATTCATCAACCCGTGACGAATTATCGAGTTGATAAAGAACAGCCCGCGTTTGGGCAAAACTCGAAGGGTTCTTCGATCAGTGGTGGCGGTGGCGCAGGCGCCCTGTCGCCCTGGTTTGCAGCACTGCTCGCCGGGACCCTGGTCATTTTAGCAAGACGTACGTTTAAATCTTAATCTCAAATAAATAAAATCATGAAAAAGATACTAGGTTATACATCAATTGTTTTCATACTTGCTGGCTTCGTTTCATCGGCTAGTGCCCAGAGTCGAATGGATCGACTTTCCTGGACGGATCGTTCAGTTAGTAATCCACCCTTGGTGCACTCCAGCTCGATCGCTTCGACTATCAATCAATTCTGGAATGTCACTTTGGCCGAGGAGGCCGTACGAACACCGAAGCCGACAGTTACTTATTCTACTCCGGGTTGTTCGCCGGTTCGAACCAACCCTGGAACGGAAGTGGTGCAGGACAGATCAACACGTGAACGAAGAGGTTATTTTGGCATAAATCTCTTCAACGCGATTCCCATCATTGATTTTGTGCATGGGAATGTAACTTCCTCCAGTAAGGATCGTGTCGAAGGTAGAAGATAGTCTTAAGCAACTACCCTGGGTAACATTGTTACTCGGGGTAGTTGTCCTTTTTATTTTCAACTTGGCTGCTTCGATACAGAGTTTTCTCCAGTATGATCGAAACGAAATTCTGGTTGGAAACGTATGGAGATTGTTCACTGGTCATTTTGTCCACTGGAACGCTCAACACCTAATTTGGGATCTCCTGGTTCTTATTTCTTGTGGAGGGTTACTAGAATGGGTAAATCGAAAACTGATGGTGAGCATTCTGTGTGTTGGATCGTTAATTATATCTTTTGGGCTGCTCATTTTCCAATCGGATATGCTTTTCTATCGTGGATTGAGCGGCATAGATATGGCGCTTTTTGCCGGTATTTGTCTCCAGGCAATTTCTTATTGCCGGTTAAGGTCGAAAAGTACACTGGCATTTTTGTGGGGGCTAGCACTTTTAGGATGTGTCCTAAAGCCCGCCTATGAAATCGTGAACGGAGGTACGTTGTTTGTCTCCGATTTTGGTTCCGGTGTAGAACCGAGCGCGCTTTCCCATATCCTGGGAATCATCGCATGTCTTGCAGTCGTGTTTGCTACTTTTCTTTGGAAAAGACTTTGGAGTCTTTTTGACTGCAACCACAAGCTCCTGAACCACAAGATTTCGGAGAATTCCATTTTCTAATGTAATGTCTTCCCAAGTACGCAACTGCGCTCAAGCAAAGGATACTGATTAAAATGGAATCAACAGAAAACATGATCAAAATAAATGTGTGCCTATTTGATAGCAAAAGACTGCCCCGAGCCAAGCCAATGCCGTCATGTATAAGAAGGATGCGACGGCCCATTTTATTCCCGCCTCTTTGATAATGATTGAGGTGGTTGCGCCGCATTGTGAGCAAAGTGCAAAGAATACCATCAGTGCAATTACCACCGGGACGGTATAAATGGGAGTGCCTGTCCGCTCGCCTTCCTGCCATTCGCTGTTTTTGAGTGCCGCTCGAAGGCTTCCATCTTCTTCGTTTACGTCGCCTCCAAGGCTATAAATAATTCCCAAGGTAGAAATGATCACTTCCCGAGCAGGGTAACTCGCTAACACACTAATGGAAATGCGCCAGTCGAAGCCAGCTGGCCCAAAGATGGGTTGAACAGCTTTACCGATTCTTCCCATGTAGCTTTGGTTTATTTGGGTGCTGCCCAGTAACATTTTAAACTCGCGAGTCAGATCGGCATTCGGATCTGTCAGCATGGTAGCAATTTCTTCAGGGGTACCGACTTCTTCCGCCACTTTTTCGGCGACAAAACCTTCAAGTAATTTCGGGTCATTCTCATCGGAGCGCGGAAAGTAGAGCGAAGCCCAGATGATAATGGTAATAAAGAAAATGATGGTGCCTGCTTTTTGGACAAACTCCCATCCGGATTGCCACATACGGTAGCCGACATCTTTCATCCGTGGAGCGCGGTATTTCGGCAGCTCCATAACAAACGGTTGTGATTTTGTTTTTAGAATAAATCGCGTCACGAACCAGGCCGTTGGTACGGCTACGGCAAGACCAACAAAATGCATTAGAAAGAGAGTAAATCCTGCCCACCAGGGACCATAAACGGGTTCGATAAAAGCTCCTATACAAAGTATATAAACAGGTAATCTGGCCGAGCAGCTCATGAAGGGAGCCACAAATATCGTCGCCAATCTCGACTTGGGATCCTCGATAGTGCGTGTGGCCATAATGCCTGGAATCGCGCATGCGTAACTGGAAAGCAGCGGCACAAAGCTTTTCCCATTCAGCCCGCACCAGCTGAACAATTTATCCATGATAAAGGCAGCGCGGGCCATATAACCACTATCTTCAAGCAGAGAAATAAAAGCGAAGAGAATTAATATTTGAGGAAGAAAAATCAGGAACGCCCCGACGCCTTCGATGACACCATCGAGGATCAGGCTTTGAAGCATGGGCGTACTTTCCAGTGCAGGACCGATCATGTCCTGGCCCCAGATTTTCCCCATCTCAATAAGATCCATGACGGGACCTGCCCAGGAGTATACAGCTTGGAAAACCACATACATCATTCCGACGAACGCAGCTAAACCCCAACCTCTATGAAGCAGTAATCGATCTATTGACTCGGTGGCTCCATGAGCCAATTCAGGGTTTTTAAGAACTGTCCCACCAATCAAGCCGTCAATGTGCCGGTAGTGCAGCATGGCTTCCGCGACCAAGGGGTTCATGCCATCCTTTTTTAAAAACTCCCGAGCTTTAAATACTTCGCGTTTGGCTTCATCGGCGGTGACCTTGAGTCTTTGGATTTCGGCGGAATGAGTATCAAAGAGGAGTCGATGCGTTTCGCTTTCACTTAACAGCTTATGGTCCACGCAGGGAAGGGATGCTTTTAAGTGCTCAATTGCCATTTCCATGGAAACCGGCCATTGGATTTCGGGTAGATATTGTGGCTCTTGGAGAATTCCCAGGATGGCCTGTTTAATTTCTTCGGTTCCCTTGCCTTTGGTTCCGACAGTCGGGATCACCGGAATCTTGAGGCGACCTTTTAACAAGTTGAGGTCTATTTGCTGACCCGAGCTAGCCACCGAATCCCATTGATTGAGAATAAGGATCATTGGAATCCGGAGTGTAGCAACTTGTGACGCAAGAAAAAGATTTCGTCGTAAATTAGTCGCATCCGCTACGAATAGTATTACATCGGGTTGGCCGATTTCTTTAAAACGTCCGTTTAGGGCATCGATAACTACACGCTCATCCGGTGAGTGAGCGGACAAACTATACGTTCCTGGCAGATCAATTAAATCTGCCTCTTGCTCGCCCAATTTCATTGTCCCGGCCTTGCGGCTCACGGTGACTCCTGGGTAATTTCCGGTTTTTTGTCTCAGCCCGGTTAGGTTGTTGAAAATCGTACTTTTCCCGGTGTTTGGGTTGCCCACAAGAGCGATTCGCAGAGTGCCCACAGGCGCTTTTGAAAGTGCGGCATCCATAACGGGTTATTTTATTGGCTCGATTAAAATCCCCTGAGCTTCGGATTTGCGTAAAATAATAAATGCGCCATCGACTTCTATCGCAATCGGATCCCCTAAAGGTGCTATTTTACTGATTTTAATAGTCACACCTGCGCCTATGCCAAGAGAGAGGATTCTCTGGTCGATGTGGCTTTTAGCTCGGATTTCCGTCACCCGGGCTTTTTCGCCTAATTTCAATGATAGTAAGTTTGCCAATTTTCTACTTGAGAATGACTCTCAAGAATGAAGTTTTGTCAACCTTGTCCGCTAGAAAACGGAAAATTAGCGGGTCGTCGCTATTATTTCGCAACCAACTCGTAGGCTCTGACCTTAGGTCTCATCGAAGGGGAAATGAATCCATTGAGGTATATTCCCTCATCTCGGGTTTCTTCCTCTTTTACACAGCCAGCTTCGTACAGCTGAGCTACCAAATTGTAATGATCGAATGGGATAAGGTACTCTCCAAATATGGAATCTGTTTCGAGTAGATCGTCCAACCGCATAACCAGATGCTCGATACCCTCATTGTTTAACACACTAACAAACTCTGCATCCGGGTATTGTGCCTGTAGACGTTTCAACGCGAATGAATCTTCGCAGGCATCGATTTTATTGAAAACGGTCAGGATTCGTTTTTCGTCTGCTCCTAATTCTTTCAAAACCTGGAGCGTTGTCTCACTATGTGATTCAACTTCCGGGCTTGAGACATCGAGTACGTGTATTAAGAAGTCAGCAACAACGGCTTCCTCCAACGTTGCTTTAAATGCCTCAATCAAATTGTGCGGTAGCTTTCGGACAAAGCCCACCGTATCAGTTAAGAGCATTTTCAATCCCGAAGGTAAAATGACCTGGCGCGTTGTGGGATCCAGTGTTGCGAAGAGTTTATCCTCAACCAGGATATTCGATCCCGTTACCCGATTGAGCAATGAGGACTTTCCTGCATTTGTGTAGCCAACGATGGATGCGGTTGGTACCGGCTTTTTCATACGTCGTTTGCGTTGGATACCTCGATGGGTCCGGACAATTTCCAGGCGACGTTTGAGGGAGGCTATGCGATCACGCACAATGCGGTGATCAGCCTCGAGCTGCGTTTCACCCTGACCGCGCATATTGGTTCCGCCCCCGCGTTGACGGCTAAGGTGAGTCCACGCCCGTGTGAGTCTAGGTAAGCTATAAACCATGCGCGCGAGCCCCACTTGTAGAACGGCCTCCTTTGTTTGGGCGCGATTAGCAAAAATATCCAGAATTACTTCCTGGCGATCAATGACACAGAGTTTCGATTCGTTTTCCCAATTCCTTTGTTGGGCCGGGGTGAGGGAATCGTCGAAGACGATACAGTCGTAGCCTTGTTCTTTGGCGTGCTCCATGATCTCGTAGGCTTTTCCTTTACCGATGAAAAAGTGTGGATGTGGTTTTCGAATTTTCACCACCAACGTTTCCATCACAACAATTTCCAAGGTTTCGACCAGGTCTGAGAGCTCCAGTAACAGGCTGTCGGCATCCTCCTCATTCTTACCAGATACGCGCACGGCAATGAGGATTGCCCGTTCGACCATCTTTGGTTTATCTCGTACTTCAAACATGTTAAAAGAGGATGTGCTTACGAAGCACCATTCGCAGAAATGAAACTATTCACATGCGAACTTAGAATACCAATAAAAAAAGCCCTTCCCGATTAGGGAAGGGCTTTTTGAAATGTTAACTTGTTTGATTAAGCTTCGTCTTCGAGTGCGGCCTGAGCGGCTGCCAGGCGAGCAACAGGCACGCGGTAAGGCGAACAGGAGACATACGCCAAACCAGCTTTGTGGCAGAATCTTACCGACTCAGGATCACCTCCATGTTCACCACAGATACCAAGCTTGATATCGGGGTTGGTCGCGCGTCCTTTCGCGATGGCGATTTCCATGAGCTTTCCAACGCCGGTTTGGTCGATGGAAGCGAATGGGTTTTTAGCCATGATGTCAGACTCTTGATAAGCACCGAGGAATGAACCAGAATCGTCACGAGACATCCCGAGGCAAGTCTGTGTCAGATCATTGGTTCCAAAACTGAAGAACTGTGCTGTTTCTGCAATTTCATCAGCGGTCAAAGCGCCGCGAGGCACTTCGATCATGGTCCCAACTTGGTAGTCGAGCTTACGTAGCTTTTTGCGTGCAATTACTTCTGCCGCAACTTCGTGAACAATAGCCACCTGTAGATCGAGCTCTCTCTTGAACCCAACAAGAGGGATCATGATTTCAGGTTTTGTCTTGATGCCGCGTTTCTCTGCATCCGCAGCTGCTTCGAGGACTGCGCGTGCTTGCATACGGGTGATCTCGGGATACATTATGCCTAGACGGCAACCACGGAAACCTAACATGGGGTTGAACTCATGTAGTTCGTGAACCCGGTTCATAATCTTTTCCACGGGTATGCCCAGTTTTTTGGCGAGGTCGAGTTGTTGCTCTTTCGTGTGAGGCAGGAATTCGTGCAGTGGTGGATCCAGGAAACGGATGGTTGCCGGGAAACCCTTGAGTGCTTTGAAGATACCGTAGAAATCCTTTCTTTGGAAAGGTAACAGTTTCTTAAGAGCTTTTTCACGGTCCTTGAGGTTTTCAGCCAGGATCATTTCGCGCATTGCGTCGATACGATCACCCTCGAAGAACATATGTTCGGTACGAGTCAGACCAATACCTTCAGCGCCAAATGCAATTGCTTGCGTTGTTTGCTCGGGAGTATCGGCATTAGTGCGAACGCTCATCCGGGTTACCTTCTTACACCAACCCATGAGTTGGACGTAATTTATATAGGTGCTACTCTTCTGTGCGGCTTTGTTGTTTTTAATCAGTCCCTGAACCACTTCCGAAGGAGCGGTTGCCACTTGACCATCATAAACGGTACCTGCTGTTCCATCGATTGATAAAAAGTCACCTTCCTTATAGGTCTTTTTACCAACCTTCAGTGTACGAGTTTCGTAGTCGATTTGCAGTTCGGCAGCACCACAAACACAAATCTTACCCATTTGACGGGCCACCAATGCTGCGTGGGAAGATACTCCTCCACGAGCGGTTAGGATACCTTCTGCCGCAATCATTCCGCGAAGATCTTCCGGAGAAGTTTCTACGCGAACCAGAAGAACGCGTTGTCCCTTTTCAGCTGCTTCGACGGCGCGTTCGGCGTTAAAGTAGATCTGACCTGATGCCGCTCCAGGACCTGCGGGAAGACCCGAGGCGATTTGATTGGCATTCTTTACAGCGCTTGTATCGAAGATGGGCGCGAGCACTTGTTCGAGCTGTTCCGCTGGAACTCGTGTTACGGCTGTTTTCCAATTGATGAGCCTTTCCTTCACCATCTCGCAGGCGATACGAACAGCTGCAACACCTGTGCGTTTGCCGTTACGTGTTTGCAGCATGAATACTTTGCCTTCTTGGATAGTGAACTCGAAGTCCTGCATATCGCGAAAGTGCTTTTCAAGGACTTTACAAATACGTACCAACTCTTTGAAAGAAGCCGGCTGCAGTTTTTCAAGTTGGATAACAGGGTAGGGTGTGCGAACACCTGCAACAACGTCTTCTCCTTGTGCGTTCATGAGAAACTCACCGTAGAAAACTTTCTCACCAGTTGCCGGGTCACGAGTGAAAGATACACCTGAGCCGGACTCTTCACCGGTGTTACCAAATACCATTGCTTGAACGTTTACCGCGGTGCCCCATTCAGCAGGGATGTTGTATTTACGGCGGTAAACAATAGCGCGATCGTTCATCCATGAGCCAAACACAGCACTTACGGCACCATCCAGTTGATCCCATGGGTTGGTTGGGAAATCTTTTCCGGTTCGGCTCTTAACGAGCTTTTTCATTCGGGCAATTACTTCCTTGAGATCGTCAGCTGTGAATTGTGTATCTTCAGCTTCAACGTTTCCAAGAAGGTCTTTTTTCGCGTGCTCAATAACGAGTTCGAAAGGATCGTGATCTTCACTGGGAAGTTTTTGAACTCCCATAACTACATCACCATACATTTGAATAAAGCGGCGGTAACAATCCCAAGCGAAACGAGGATTTCCGGTTGCATTTTCAAGTGCAATAACGGTTTCGTCATTCAGTCCCAGATTGAGGATGGTATCCATCATTCCAGGCATGGAGTCGCGAGCACCTGAACGCACAGCAACAAGAAGAGGAAAGCCTTTGGCATCTCCGAACTTGGTACCCATGACCTTCTCGATCTTATGAATTCCCTTTTTGATTTGGTCTTCTAAACCAGCTGGGTAATTACGGTTATTGTCGTAATATGAAGTACAAACTTCCGTTGTAACTGTGAATCCAGCCGGTACAGGTAGTCCGATACGATCCATCTCAGCGAGGTTCGCACCCTTACCGCCCAAGAGCGCTTTCATGGTGCCGTTGCCGTCGGCTTTTCCGCCACCCCAAGAGTAAACGTATTTTACTTCTTTGGTTTTGCTTGCAGTTTTAGCTGCGCGCTTTGGCTTGATTGTTTGCTTTTTACTGACTTTTTTAGCCATGTTTTTGTATGGTTTTTATGGTTGAAAGCGTTTCTCGGGAGACACCGGTCCCGATAGAAAGGGCGCAATTGAACAAAATGATTTTTTTCTGTCAACGGTTAAGGAGGTATCACCAAAGTAATGTATCTAACTAGCAACTCGGAGGTTGCCGTTTCAGAATCAAACTGTTTTTTGGATCAATTTTAAATGGAAGAAGACGAGAAAATCATCCCATACGAAGACGAAGATATCGCACTACTCGATGAGACCATAGAGCAAGGCCACATGACCTTTCTTGAGCATCTTGAAGAGTTGCGTGTAGTTTTGTTCAAAGCAGGAGCTACCTTCCTGGTATCTTTTATTATCATCGCCATCTTCTTTAAGAAGATAAATGCCTTCATCAAAATGCCTATCGAAAAGGCAATGGAAAACCATGGCGTTGCTGATGCTCTTGTTACGACGAGTCCGTTCGGCATTTTTTCCTTTCTGCTGCAAATGGGTTTTATGGGTGCTTTTGCCATCTCCTCCCCGTTCATTCTATACTTTGCCGCCTCTTTTATTGCACCCGGGTTAAACGATAAGGAAAAAAGAGCGCTTCTACCTGGAGCCCTATTGTCTTTGTTCCTTTTGTGTCTGGGTAGTACCTTTAGTTATTTTATTTTGATCCCTTCGGCTCTCAACGTTTCGATCTATTTTAACGAATTGATGGGTGTCAGTTTGATGTGGGCGGTTGATAAGTATATGAGTCTGCTTCTTTGGATGGTGTTAGGAGTAGGCTTACTTTTTGAGTTCCCATTGATTCTTGTGATTTTGGTTTACGTAGGAATATTGACCCAACAACAACTCAAAGACTTTAGGCGTTACTCGATTATCGTTATCTTTGTGCTGTCGGCGTTTATCACCCCCACCCAGGATCCGTTCACATTGATGATTATGGCATTGCCCTTGATGCTTCTCTATGAGGGGTCCATTTTCATCAGTGGTATCGTTGAGCGCAGAAAGAAACGCAACCTTGAGAAGGAGTACGGTGCTTGGGATGACGACGATATAAACCACGATTAATCACGTGGGGGATATTCGGCTTCAAGTCGAAATAAAAGAAAGCCTATTTACCTTGGCGGTCGTTGTGATCGTTTAAGGTGACGCGGAACATATTCAGCGAAAAATAAAAGACGATCATCAGGGAGATTGAAGTAAAGGCAGAGAAGGCCCATTTCAATAGTTCAGATTGTGCTGGGACGTGTGGCCTTAGTAACCAGGTAAAAAATAAAAAGACCAAACCCGTTAATAGAAGGTTAACGATCGGGTTACCAAAGCTGGGTTTTTTATCTTCTGACGAACTCATGGCGTGAAATGGGAATAAAAAATGAAGGTTTGTCCACTCAATTTTGTTATTAAGGACTAACCAATAAGTTTCATTGATCAGAGTTATTAGTCAAAAAAAAGACCGGCGAAAGCCGGTCTTTTGAATTCTTCAAGGATAAGAAGATTACTTTTTCTTCTTAGCAGCAGCCTTTTTAGGAGCAGCAGCCTTTTTAGGAGCAGCGGCCTTTTTAGGAGCAGCGGCCTTTTTAGGAGCAGCGGCCTTTTTAGGAGCAGCGGCCTTTTTAGGAGCAGCGGCCTTTTTAGGA
>JAQBYJ010000081.1 GCA_027622555.1 Verrucomicrobiota bacterium | reverse complement strand
ACCATCCCGCACGGCTGTCCATTCCCGGCTTGTCAAAATCCCGTCGATCCTGTAAATCCTGTCAGAAATCGACCTGAGTAGTTACAATGAATCTACCTAAACACAGTCATTGCCAAGCCCGGATTTCTTTTGGCAAACTTGACTAACATTCACCCTATTTATGAAAAGTATTCTCTCATCATTGATTCTCCTCACATTTCTATCTGGTTTTACCGCGCTATGTGGATCAGATGCGAAATACCAGGTGTCTCGCCCTGAAATGGAATTCAAAATATTCCAATTTCCCCCTGACGCTATTCCGCGAATTGATGGAGAAACCTCCGATTGGGACATGGTCCCTGAAAGTTATGTGTATGATTCCTCATTCCTCAACGATACGGAAGATGGCCACGGGACCGACATTGATCGAAAGGATCTGGACGTGAAGGTCACTTTAGGTTGGGTGAAAGGATTGAACCGTATCTATGTTCGTTATGAAGCCTACGATGATTTTTGGGACTTCGGCAGGTTTAATCCCAGAGGTTATCTGAATGATATTTTCGAAATCGTGGTGGATGGGGATATGTCCGGTGGACCGTTTATTTTCAACCCGTTGGTTCAGACCAGTTGGTCACAGGATCCATCCTCGCCCAATACGGTTGAGAACTATACCCGCTTTGCCGGAAATCATGCTCAGAATTATCATATCTACACACCGCCGGTGAACAATGCCTGGGTCCTGGTCTGGGGAGGGCAGCCGTGGATCTCTGAGTTTCCTTATTCAAATGTAGCTTATGACTACGACTTCAAACATGGCGAAAGTGGAAAACTGATTATGGAATGTTGGATAACTCCTTACGACCACGCTCCTTTTGAAGGGCCCGAGAGAGCGGTAGAATCTCAACTTGTGGAAAATCAGTTGATCGGTTTTTCCTGGTCAATTCTGGATTTCGACGGAGACAAGCGCGATGGGCATTACAACCTGGCTCACAATGTGAACATGGTGAAGGATGCGTCTTACCTTTGCGCGTTCCGCCTGATGCCGATTGAGAAAGCACTTCAACCCGGCCTTTATGCCGAATGGAGTTTCCAGGTAATTGATATGACAGGAGGCAAAGTTGCTTTCCTGGATGAGTCGGTAGGGGAGGTAGACACTTTTAGATGGGACTTTGGTGACGGCCAAACCTCAGTTGAAAAGAACCCGATTCATGTTTTTACTGATAAAAACATCCGCAGGGTCATCACTCTTGAGGTCAACGGTCCAAAAGGCAGCTCCAAACGAACCCGTTACTGGGAAGTCCTTTTGAAATAAAGGAATCAGGATGTTTTAGGATAAGTAACCAATGATTGCTTTCACCGAATTCCACGAAGCCCAAAGAGAAAGTAAAAACAGGAACGCTAAAACTCCGTTTTCCCATAATTTGTTTTTATAAGTGGTCCCGATAAAGGCCTTGTTAGAGGTTATATACCAAATACTGCCTGATAGTACCGGTAATACTATTACGCCAGCTGCGTTAACAATAATGGTCAGTGCCACAAATCCTGGAGATCCTGGAAGCATCCAGATAAGCGGCGAAAATAGCGTCCATATTACGACTATCTTGTAGATGCGGGTTTGCTCAGGGGGGCGGTCGGACCTTTCTTTTCCTTTTCTCACCGAGTGTGCGTCTTCGACCAGATACCCAAATCCCAATGCGTCTCCAATAACGGAACTGAACAAAGCACCAAAGACGCCCAAGTACAATATGTTCTCTCCCAGGGGACCAAGAGCCACCTTCAGCAGGTTTGCAAGGTCGGCTATGGAATGAATCGTTGCGCCAGTAGGGTGGAGGATCTCAGCCCCGATGGTCCACACGGCAAGGTCAAGAATGATCAATACGCACACCCCGAACGCCAAATCATAGAGCTGTAGTTTCCTGTACTGTGGTCCGTGCCATTTCTTCTTTTTAATGAAGTAAGGATAAAAGAGATTGGTGATGGAACCTCCGACCGCACCGATGAGAGAAGTCACCACCAGCAAAACGCCAAATGAACCTTTGTCTTCAGGTACCGCAAATAACAATACACCTTTTACAGCTTCTACCGGACTGGGGCCACTCCACAGGGCAACTCCGATTAAGGAAATACTCAGCATGGCTAGGAAGATATAGAAAATGAATTCTATTCTGCTGAAAGCACCTTTGAACATAAGGAGAGCAGCGATACACATCCAGAATATTGCCCAGGCCCAGGGAGGTCCTCCGTTGAAAAGGGCACTACTTGCCTCACCAATTCCCTTTACAAAATAAGAGCCATAAAAGTGGCCCAATACAAAGGCCACTATGGTAATGAACACGGGCAATGCAGGATGAATACGTTGGAATCCCGCCATTACTGATTCATTGTGCTGATTGCAGAGTTGATATTTTGCCAGGATGGAAACAAAAATAAAGCGGACACAAAGCGCCAACATCATGGCCCACATTAAGGCGTATCCATAACTACCTCCGGCTACGGCTGCATCGACCAAATCACCGGCTCCCAACCAGGTAAGTGCAATGACAATTCCCGGACCCATGGACCGAACATACTGCCAAAAGGTTTTAGGTACTAGTGGAGGGCTTACGGAATCTGTCATCAGGGTAAAAAGTAAGAGAAGCTTCTGAAAACTGAACAACTCGATGGTTCTTCAGCGATGAACAAACAATGTGGTACTAAAGTGGATGAGTTGCCATCTCAAATTCCTTCGAACCTACGGTTGAAATCTGACTGAGCTATTCCTCGAGATGGCAAGCCGCTTCTGCTCCCGAACTCAAAGTCCGTAAGCGTGGTAGCTCGGTTTTGCAACGGGCTTCCGCAATAGGGCAACGAGGATGGAATGGGCATCCGGAGGGTGGGTGAATGGGTGAGGGGACATCACCTTCGAGGATGATTCGTTTTCGTTTCTGATCTGGATCCACCACGGGAACTGCCGAGAGGAGTGCTTGGGTGTAGGGGTGTTTGGGATTCTGACAAAGTTCTTTGGATTCTCCCGATTCTACGATACGGCCGAGATACATGACAAGAATGCGGCTACTGATGTGTTCAACCACCGCCAGGTCATGAGCAATAAATAGATAAGCCAACCCACGCTTTTTCTGAAGGTCTTTCAACAGGTTGACAATCTGCGCTTGAACCGAAACGTCGAGGGCGCTGACCGGTTCGTCGCATACAATTAGCTCAGGCCAACCACGATGGGTAGGGCCACTGCGTCCCCGCAGTGCCGTGCCGACGCCTTGCGCGTAGGCAGACAGTGCCGTGTATTTCCACTGTATTCGGCGGCGGTGCGGGGACGCACTCGCCCTACCACTTTGTCTGTCTGGGTTGAAAAAAAGTGGGAACGCGGTCATTTCTTATACCTTGGATCAATGACCTCCTGAAGGCCTTGCCCTAAAAGATTGAAGGCCACAACCGTAACAACGATGGCTAGGCCTGGAATGATCACGAGGTGCGGCGAAGTGAGAAAGTATGCTTGCCCCTCTGCGATCATCGAGCCCCAGAATGGGGCTGGTGGAGGTACTCCAACGCCCAGATAACCGAGGCCCTCTTCCAGCAGAATAGTGAAGGAGGTGTTCATCGCGGCCAGAACAATGATTGTAGGAAGCAGGTTCGGCAGAATATGAAGGAGGATCACTCTCCGGTCTGAAGCACCGAGCGACTGAGCGGCCAGAACAAATTCTCGTTCCTTGAGTGACAGGACCTGTGCTCGTACTACGCGCACCATGCCGGCCAGCACACGAGTCCAATGATTATAAATACGCTAACCAAACCCCGTTTCAGTTCGAGATCCAGTACATGCCATTCCAGTCCACTCGAATGCAGATGAATGATGCGCCCATCCATCAACGCGGCGAAGGCTATGGCAAGCAGAACGAACGGGATGGTCATATTGATCTCGGTGAGCCGCATCAGGAGCATATCCACTTTCCCGCCGTAAAAGCCCGCCAGCAATCCGAGAAGAACACCTCCAGCTAACGCCAATCGATTCGAAGCTAAAATACGCAGCGGTCCGGCAAGTTTAGGGGAATTGGAGGGAGAATCGTTGTCCATGAGGATTGAGTAAAGCGCAGGTGATTCCTAAATTTCTAGAGAAATCCAGCGGAGATTCAAGGCTGGATATTAGGGAAGGTTGCACCTGGGTGTGATTTTCCTGGGAACGCCAAGCCCCAGCTTGGCATTTGCAACATCGTTTCGCAGCTAAAGCAGCTACTCATATCATCTATGTAGTGGAGCTTGCTTCCGATAACCTAACTTGAAGGGCATTCTAATCGGGAGCAAGCTCCACTCCTACAGATGGCATACGTGATTCGTACTGTGATGTGTACTTTATGCCGCGATCTGGTAAGTCGTTGGGGTCGCGAACTACCGAGGCCTTAGCCGAGAGCGAAGCGAACAACATTTGCTCATACAAATTAGTCGGTTGGGCAGGGAGAAACTTGTCGAAAGCTCCGTGGCTATTTCGCAATCAATACCACCCAATCTTCCTTCGGATCTGATGGAGGGTTGCCCAATGCAACTTCTCCACCTGCCTTAACTGATTTGACTGATCCTCTGGAGAGTTTTCCACCTGTGCGTGGGTTGTACCAGGAAATGGAATACGTGCCCTTCGCTTCGCTTAGGTCGATTTTTGTTGTACCGCCTTCTAGAAGGTAAACCACGTAGACTTCGTCTTCACGCCCAAGGCAAAATCGAGTGTTACTGGCATCCAGATTGCCTACCAGCTCGTTGCGGTTACGCATGCGCCAGAAGGGAATGTTGTTGTCGTGGAAGAAGTTGATCGCGTAGCCGCAGTACTCCCAGCTCAGGTCACGACTGCGGAAGTCTTGAGCGAGAAGGTCGTTTTCAGGTAATTGATAACCGAAGTAGTATTCTACCCCCGCCCCACCAGCCATCAGGTTGCCCCAAAGCGTGTATTTGCGGATGTGATGAACATTGTATTTTCCGAAACTGTCATCGTTGCCCCAACCGTCAAATCCGTTGTATCCCGGATCGGGTGGGACTCCTTGGTTAGCCGGGTTTTGCTCATCGTTTGCTACAACCCAAGGTTTACCGGCTGCCTTGGAGGCTTCTACCCAGCGCAGGGTTTGTTTGTGAACGGCATGCCAGGGGTTTTGCAGTGAGGTGCCAGTCATGACTGATTTGTGACCGAGTAGGGAACGGTAAACCTGTTCCTGCTGACTGGGGAACGAGTGTATAACGATATTGTGGTCGTAGGGATCCATATTGAGGATGTACTCCGACATATCATTCTGCTCACGATAGGTTTGCGTGTTTTCTTCACCGAGGTTCCAGTTAAGTGCCAGGTTATGGCTGTAGCGTGCGATGAGCTCGCGGAGATAAAGTTTTCTCTCAGGGCCGAGTTTTCCGCCGTCCAACGATTCAGGTATGATGACCGCATCCTTTTGTGCACCGCGCCGATTGTCGTCGAGCTCGTTCTCCTGAAGTTTGAAGTGAAGATAAATGCCTTTGGCCTGAGCGTGTGAGAAGACGATACCCCATTGATCGAGTTTGGAAACGTCGTAGTGAAACTTGGTGTCGCGTTCTACAAATGGCCAAATGTTGTCTCCATCTCCGCCCGCATTGTAAGTTAGGAACGAGAATGCGTTTACACCTTTCGAGGCGAGGTAGTTCATCGCGCCGATGAGGTTCTTGCCCTTGCCGTTTTGCCAGGTGGGATCTCCTTTGCGGTAATCCTGAGCATGTGGGGCCCAGGTCTTTAATGGCACCTTGGCCTTGAGTGCGATGGTGTCATCGAAGTCGGTATAAGCCAAAATGGTTTCTGGCGCGTCAGGGCCCGCTTTCAGGAAAAAGTCTCCAGTGCCGGCAAAGCGCAGGTAGTGTCCGCCCACGTATTCAAGGCGACCTTTGCCGCGGAAGTCGGCACCGGTTTTGTCGGTCTCTTTAATGTCGAAGTAGCCATTTGCACCATGGTAGGGTTTTAGGTAAGTGTCGATAGCGGGGTCGAGGGCTGCTCCCTCTCCCTTTACGAATGAAACTCTGTAGCTCCAAGTGCCTGCCTTATCGGGAGAGAGGTGAGCACGCCATTGGTAACCGGCTTCTGCGGAAGTTTCTGCTGCGATTCCGTCACCTGCAAAATATCCTGGTACCGTATAAACAGGTACCCCCGACTCGTGGGCGAAGGTGACATACATGCTGTAGTCTGTAAATGGATTGGGTTTGTTATCGCGTTCGTGCGCCCAGGGTCCTCGCTGGGTCAAGGTCACCTTATGCCAGGTCTTCAATTCACCTGAAAGGGTAACTTTACCGTCTCCATCTTTACCACGGGGCTGAACCAGATCAGGTCCGGTTTGCTCGAATGTCTGTTGGGCGGCTGCTACAGCTTCAGCACGGCCAGGATCGACTTGACGAGTAGAGATGACGATTTTTTCCCAGCGACCGCGAGTGCTAGTGGTCTCGGTTGTGTAGTGGACTTGCGACTTTACCTCGATGATCTCGCCTTCGTTGATGGATACGTCACCCCAGACGGCTGTGTAGCGAGGACCGGTTTCGGTAGTTTGACTAGAAATGGGAGCGGTAAAGGTGCCAACAGATCTGCCACCAATCAGTATTTCGTAGTTTGAGGAGCCGTCGTTTTCGCCCACCGTGTGGAGCTCGACAGTGAATTTAGCGTTTCCGGCTGGAACAGTCGCTGTGGCTGAGGCGTTGCGGTGTCCCTTGTCTGGGTCGATGGCCAGCCACTTGCCTTGGTCTAGATAATAGTTGCTGCCTTCAAACGAGAAATCTTGTGCCTTCAGGACATACTCCGTTTGGGCCACAAGCCCACTGTTGGAGACAATTAAAAGAAGGGCGAACGAGAAGAGATGTCTTACTTTCATAAATAAAAAATAGGGAAATAGTGTTAAAACAACTGGTCTGACCATTTGGAGTTCTTACGGCAAGATCAAGCTTTGGTTGGCAATTTTTAAAGAAATGTTTCACGCTGCTTTTATGAACGTAAAAGAAGTAATGAAGGCGCTGTCTGACTATGGAAACGAGGGAACAAAGCGGGTGCATATCACGCATGGTGCCAGTGAACCTTTATTCGGGGTGAAAATAGGAGACATGAAGAAGCTCCTTAAGAAAGTCGGAAAGACCTACGAGCTGGCCAAGGACCTCTATGACACGGGCAATGGCGATGCCCGATACTTTGCTGCCTTGTCTGCCGATGAAACCCGTATGACGAAGGCCGATTTACGCAAATGGGCCCGTGTAGCCAATTGGTCGATGCTAAGCGAATACGCCGTAGCCCAGCTCACTGCTGAAACCAAGCACGGCTGGGAGCTCGGCTTGGAGTTTATTGAAGCTAAAAAAGAAAACGTCGCTTGCTGCGGTTGGTCGACTTTGAGTAATTGGATATCCTTTAGGCCTGATGCCGATGTGGATGTGACCGGAGTGAAAGAACTATTAAAGCGACTCGAAGGAACCATCCGGGATCAACCCAATCGGCTGCGTTTTACGATGTGCAATTTCGTTGTGGCAGCTGGTGCGTATGTGCCGGAACTCACCGAAGATTGCCTGGCCATGGGCAGACGCTTAAAGAGCCTCGAAGTCGCTCCAGCAAAAATAGGATGTTCTGTTCCAGAGATCGTTGAGGATATAACCAAAATCCAAAAAATGGGCCGAATCGGAAGGAAGCGGAAACGGGCACGGTGTTAACGCTTGGCGTTTATAAAGTTATAGTTTTCTTTGTCACTAGTTACGTTCCTGGAGGGCTAGATTTTGTGCACCCACGCAACCTTCGCGATTTCCACTGATAGAAATTTGTCTGAGTCGCCCGAAGCTTGGTAGCTTTATTCTGGTGGTGCTGTTTTATGGTCCAGTCTTCAGGTCCAGGCCCGGTCATAGGCGGAAATTATGCGGTCCATGATTGCGTCTTTTTCCGGGTCTGCCGCACCGCGCTGCGGGTCGGCGTCGAGCCAGGCTATACATTCGTGCACCCCTTGAGAAAAGGGCACGGTAGCTTTATAGTCAGGCACCAGTTCCTTGATCTTTGTGTTGTCGAAGACCACGCTGTAGGATTTGTCTCCCAGCAGGCTGGCGCCAGTGGCCGGGTCATGATGGTTGATAAAGTCCGATGGGATGTGGACCAAACGGGGTTCTGCGCCAGCGGCTTGGCCAATGATACCGTATATCTGGTTCCAGGTGAGGACCTCGTCGCTGGTGATCTGGAAAGCCTGTCCGATTGCCTTGGGTTGGCCCAGCAGTCCAACAAAGCCTTTGGCGAAATCGCTGTTGTGGGTCAGGACCCACAACGACTGGCCGTCGCCGTGAACAATCAGTTTTTTACCGGCCCGCAGCCTCGCCAGCACGGTTGGGCCGCCACCCATAACAGTGGGCAGCATGGTTGGTCCATAGGTGTGAGAAGGACGTACAATGGTTATGGGGAAACCCTCTTCGCGGTACTGGCGCACCAGGCGTTCCTCGCAGGCAATTTTTTTGCGTGAGTATTCCAGGAACGGATTAGCCAGGGGCGTGGCTTCGGTGATGGGGTAGTGGGTCGTGGGTTTCTGATAGGCCGATGCCGTGCTTATAAATATATACTGGTCGGTCTTGTCGCCGAAGAGCCGGATATCCTTCTCGATCTGGTCAACTTCGAAGGCAATCCAGTTCACCACTGCATCAAAGTGGTGGTCCTTCAGAAGGGCCGCGGCTTCTTCGGGCTGATTGATGTCACCTCGGATAAGCTGCACATCTTCGGGGATTTGCACTGGGCGCTCACCGCGATTGAAAAGGTATAGTTCAATTCCTCGTTGGGCGACGAGCTGTGTACAGGCGGTGCTGATGTTGCCGGTGCCTCCGATAAACAGGATCTTCATGTCACTGATAAGAGTTGGTCGATGTCGCGAGAATCTCGGTACTGTAATGTAGTATCGGACTTTGTATTGGGCGGAAGCTGCAGAGGGGTTTTTCCTCGCTGGCCCCAAGAGTTTCGTCGGGACGCTTGGATGGAGGAATGAATACTCGAAGAATAGACTTCATAATGGGATAGATTTTGACTGGCCGAATGTTCTCTTTTTTCAACGATTACTGATTAAGCTCTTATTGTGTGGTGAATGTCAATTTCCCGGGCAGCCTCCCCCATCTTTAAGAAGCTCTGAAAAGCTGGCTGTGAATTCTCCTTTTCCTCCTTGCTGAATCCGTTTCATCCCATCATATCACTCCTCATGAAATCAATGAAATGCGAGTTGCTGGTATGGTTAATATCCCTGTTTTTTGTAAGCGTTTCAGCGGAAAACGTAATGCTCAATTCAGAGAAGCTACTTGTTGACGACCCACTTACGGCCGAAACCTGGGAAACTCATTGGAAACCTCTTGTCGGAACCTGGAAATGGGATGGCGATTCCATCAAGAGCGTCGAAATACTTGAGCAGAATCATCACGCAGGTGCCGGACGAATAGAACCGATGACGTCTGGAGTTCTCGAACTGGAATTTCGCATGGATGATTCCAGGCAACTTCAATTTGGCTACGACTACTATACCGAAGAAAAAAAGGACCATATGATGAGAGCCGTCATCGAACCCAATGGCCTGTCGGCTCGAGCAGGTAAAGGCTGGGCCAAAGAAACGGAAATGAAATACTTCGGTACAAAAGTCCCCATGACTTTTCAGCCGGGCCAATGGTACCATGGCAAAATTGAGTTTCATAAGGATCACCTGATTGTTCACATAAACAACAAAATGGTTTTTTACGGTGTTGCTCTGATCAGCCAGGAGGCTCCCAAGAATCGGATTACGCTCACCGCCAGAGGCACTGCTTCGTACCGCAACCTAAAGCTTTGATCCGGAACACCAAAACCCAATTGGGAAAAGACCAGAAAAACCTTGGCCAGGAAATTTATTTTCCCCCAACCGAAAATCTAGAAGAGGGAGCGGCGAGAGCAGAATCTCAAGCCACAAGGAATGCCATTATTGTGCACCGTTTGTTTCCAGTTTAAGAAAATCGAAAATATCTTTGATAAAAACGGAAGGCTAGGGTGTCTCAGCTTAGTTATGGACTCAAACAAGGAGTAATGCCGCCCGAATATTCAGAACAAAGCCGTTGGTTTTCCGAGAATCTACTTCCTCACGAACAGATGCTCCGGGCTTGGCTGCGGAGTCGATTCTCCGCTCAGTTGGATGTGGATGATGTGATTCAGGAGAGTTACCTACGGATTTTACAGGCTCATAAAAAGAAACCAGTCAAAACACCCAAGGCGTTTCTATTCGCGACTGCGCGCAATATTGCCCTGAACATGGTTCGCGCTTCAACTGTCCGTGGGGCGGGAGACTTCAAGACGGTGGATGACTTGGACCTCTTGGATGATGGAGAAGCGATCCAGGAAACCGTTGCCCGAAACCAGGAATTGGAATCCTTGACCACAGCTATTCAATCCCTACCCCAAAAATGCCGCCAGGTGTTTACTCTGTGTAAAGTCTACGGGATGTCTCCCAAGGAAATTTCCGAAGAACTCAATCTGTCTCTCCCTACCATCTACCGCCAGTTGTCCATAGGAGTGGATAAGTGTGCAGATTTCATGCAAAGCCAAGGCCATTTTAGAATATCATGAGTAAGGGAAATAAAGATTCCGAAGATTCGAGAAGGGCTCGTATTAAACAAGAAGCATCCGATTGGGTGATCAAGCAGAGCTTTGGGTTAACTGCCGAAGAGCAGGACGCATTTTTCGAGTGGTTGGCCGCCGATTCCGAGCACGCCGAATTTTATGCAACCCGTCAAAAAACCTGGAAGCACCTCGACATCCTGGCTGACTGGAGGCCCGAGCATAGTCTAAAGCCAAACCCCGATTTGTTGGATGTAGCGACTCAAAGCCAAAATCGATGGGGCAAGTTCATCCGCCTTTCTTTCGCAACAGCCGCTGTTCTTACACTTGGATCTGTTTTATGGTTTTCCGTGCTGGATGATGCTTTTTCAACTCCTAAGAGACTTTCATTAGGTGAGTTTGCCCGCGGCTATGAAAGACATGTGCTTGCGGATGGTTCGACCGTCGAGTTGAACCTGGGGTCACAGGCTTCCGTCAAGTTCGATAAATCGTATCGTCGTGTGACACTTGAATCCGGCGAAGCGCACTTCACCATAGCAAAGGACGTGAATCGTCCCTTTGTGGTGATGGCAAACGGCGTTTCTGTGCAAGCAGTTGGAACTATTTTTAATGTACGTATCAGCGAAGAATCGGTTGATGTACTCGTGACCGAAGGCCGGGTAAGAGTTGACTCAAGAAATTTCGGCGAGCCTGTCGATGAGCTTGTGCCGCTTGAAGAAACCATTCAGGAATTAACCGCCGGTCAGAACACGATCATCAACCTGAAAGAAGAGGTGCCTATGACGATTGTTCAAACGCTTTCAGCGGCCGAACTTGAGACCAAACTCACCTGGTTGAAACAAGTCATCAATTTTGACGCGGCTCCCTTGTCGGATATCGTTTTTGAGTTTAACCGACGCAACTATCGAAAAATCGTAATCGAAGATCCCTCTATTGAGGGTACCAGGTTGTCCGTAACCATACGGCCAAATAATATTGATGACTTTGTTGAACTCCTGGAGCTCACTTCGAATATTCGGGCCGAGAGAATTGACAATTCTGTGATCATTCTACGATCCAAATAGAGTGTTTTCTTGCATTACTCTTTTCCTAACATTTCACCTGAGAAAATAATTCTGTATTCTTTTCATAAAAACTAAATCCCGGCGTGTCTCTGGAGAAGTTAATCACTTCTCTAATGCCACCCGACTTCAGAACACTACAAGCATGCAATGATGTTGTTCCGTTGGAACCGCAAGGCGCTCCTCATGGTGGTGGGAGTGCAACTGTTTTATACTTCGGTACAGGCCGCCGAAGATGGCGTGCGTTCGTACAAAATTCGCTCGGGGATGGCGGAGGAAACTTTAAAAATCGCGGCGGAGCAAGGCCGCATGGAGCTGGTTTACTCACCGGAAATAGTAGTTGGTATTCGAACCCAGGCTCTCAAAGGGAAATACCCGGCTCAACAGGCTTTGGAACAGATGTTAGAGCACACCCCACTCGTGGTCGTCCCGGTTAGCGAAGGGAAAGCATTCGGTATTATTATGAGTTCCGAGGATGAAGGTCCTGGACTGCTCATTCCCGAGCCCTCCGCTAAAATAGAAACAACACTCACTTCCCAAACTGACATGAATTTACTTAATAAAGCTAATACAACTAGACAAAACAATTGGTTAAAAACACTCACTGCCGTCTTAACGATAGGAATTGTCGGCGGACAAGATCAACTCGCGGCTCAAGAAGCAGACGAAGAAAACAAAGTCTATGACCTTAGTCCCTTCACAGTTGATGCAACTGAAGACACCGGATACGTAGCCACAGCCACACTCGCCGGAACACGTGTTCGCACCGACCTCAAGGATCTAGGCGCCGCCATCAGTGTCTATACGCAGGAGTTTATGGAAGATACCGCAGCTACCGACGCCGCTACTTTGCTTTCCTACACTTCAAATACGGAAGTTGGCGGAAACCAGGGAAACTTTTCAGGTGCCGAAGCTGACCTGGATAACGGCGGTCGTTTCATGCAATCTGACGCGAGAACCAATCCACAACTCAACCAACGTATTCGTGGTCTCGGTCGAGCGGACTTAACACGGGGATTATTCCTGACAGACATCCCATTCGACAGTTTTAACACAGATCGCGTCACAGTGAGCCGTGGACCCAATTCATTACTTTTTGGTATTGGCAGTCCGGGTGGCGTCATCGAGAACTCCACCAAACAAGCGATTCATAATAGTGATTTTGGAGAATTGGGCCTTCGATTTGACAACTATGGTAGTTGGAGAGCTGAGTTCGACTATAACAAAAGTATCATTGAAGACCGTGTGGCTCTACGGATTTCGTTTCTTGATGAAAATCAAGAATTTAAACAGGAGCCTGCCTTCGAAAACCAAATTCGCTTATACGCAGCATTGGATATGGTGCTTTTTGAAAATAAAAACAATGAATGGCTTGATGCTACAAAGTTGCGGATTAATCGCGAAATTGGCGACCAAGACGGTTCACCGGTTGAAATTATTCCTCCTTCTGTCGCTTACCACGGATGGTTTGAACCTACACCGGCCAATATACAGCAATACTCCGGGATTGCGCCACCACCCATGGTGGTATCGCCAAGCGAGGGTGGAAGCTGGCAGTTTCAGGAGACCTATAATCCCTACGCAATTAGATCGGAAAAAGGCATCAACACCAACTCGCACCAGAGTTGGTTTCGTTGGATCGCCGCTCTCTGGGATGACAACCAAAACCCAACTGCCAATTTAGGTACGGGTGACGGCCTTCAAGGCTACCAGAGTTTGATGACCTGGGCAGCTAAAAGGGGAGATACTCTGGACAGCACCGGTCTGGCGGGAACCCCGGGAGTAGTCGCCGCTTTTGGAGCCGATGCACCAGGAACCATGCCTATCAATTCATATATTGACTTTCATTCCAACAGTCCCTATTCGGAACCCTTCGCCATCGGTTTTGCGGTGCCGACCATCCAAAACAGAGATGTTTTCGACTACCGGAACAAGATCTATTCCGGAGGAGTCGACCGGGTGGAACGTGAATTTGACGCAACAAACTTCGCACTGGACCAAAGTTTCTTTAACAATAAACTGGCTGTGGAAATTGCCTTGGACAAACAACACTACGAATCCTACCAGGACTTCCTGTTCACGGGTAGTGGCGGAACAAGTACCACAGGTCCCTACGATCTATATGTTAGCATAGTAGAGTACCTCCCCGATGGCCGACCGAACCCAAACCTGGGCCGGGCATACACACGGGTAGGTCGTCCGGAAACACGCTTTGCAGAAATCAACCGGGAAACCTTTCGGATTACCGCCTTTGGCGAGTTAGACCTTACGGATAAAGATGGCTTACTCAAATGGCTGGGAAGACACCGCATAACCGGACTCTATAACGATCATCAACGGGACAATCATAGCATCAACCGAAGGGAAGCCTGGGTGAGTAATGAATTCGATGTGCGCGCAGCTGTACAGCAACCCACTCTGAATGGAGCACGAAGCACAGCGGCCTATGTATTTTTCTCAAGCGATTCATTGTTGGGAGTACAATCCCTGGATGATGTTCGCATTAACCAGATCAATGTCCCACGTCCTAAACCGGGAGACTCGTATAACGTAATTTATACCGACACCAGCTCAGCCAATAGAGCCGTTTCTGAAAGGACACTTAAAACAGGTCATGTTCAGGTTGAGCGGTACGTAAATGATGAGGGCATTAGCCAAACCAACATCGAAGCCAAAGCCTTCGCTTGGCAGAGTTATTTGTTTAATGAGAATATTGTAGGCCTTTACGGATACCGTGAAGACGACGTGGAAGTCTTTTCCAGGGCTACCGATTCTGAACTCGAGGCATTGGGCATCGATATTGATTCCCGTGACAGCCTTGGACGATGGAACCCACAATATACCAGACTTTCCAAGACCCCGGCCGATCAACAAACCGGCGATACCACCACCTGGAGTATCGTTGCGCGTTATCCTGAGGATCTTCTGGGAGATCTTCCCGCAGGAATGGACATTCAGTTACATTACTCGGAATCGGAGAATTTCAACCCGGTGGGACTTAGAAACAATGCGCTGGGTCAAGCAGTTGGCCAACCAACCGGCACAACCGAGGAGTATGGTTTTCTGGTAGGATTTGCCGAAAACAAATTCATCGTAAAAGCGAACTGGTACACTACGGCTCTAAACGACGTCGACGCAGGTCCGCGTGTCAATGTGGCCAGTGAAGCGTATGGCCGTATCAACAGCTACCGCAACGCCGATCTTATCGGTAGGACTTTTGATAATCAGTTGGTGACAGTCACAGGTGATCCGGCGGCTTTTCCAATCCAGGACTATGAGACTTTTTATACCACGGCTCTAAACGCGGTTCCCTCGGAAATCCGCGCCATCGTAAATCCACGCAAGGTGGACAATGAATTGAATGATGGCATTTGGGACCAAATTGAGTGGGACAATGTACCAAACCTCAGGTCCTTTCAAGACCGTGTAGCCGAAGGGTTTGAAGTGGAATTGGTGGCCAATCCAACTCCCGGTTGGCGTATTATGGCCAACATCAGTCAACAGGAAACCGTTGCGAGTAACACAGCTTCAAAAATGTCCGCTGTCGTGGAAGCATATACCACAAATCTGCAGAGCACTCGACTCGGTGAATTGAGGAGGGATGCCTCCGGCGATGTGGCGACTCGTACAACAGAATCGATATGGCTTTCCGAAAGTGTGGCCGAAGTTCGCGGCGCGAAGGCCTTGGACGGCACCAAATCAAATGAACAGCGTGAGTGGCGCTATACCGTTGTAAGCACCTACCGGTTTATGGAAGGCAAGTTAAGGGGCTTTTCTGTTGGAGGCGCCGCACGTTGGGAGAGCAAGGCGGCCACCGGCTATGTCTTTGAATTGGAACCGGAATCCGGAGTTCCCATTCCCGTTGTCAACAAACCCTTCTTCGATGACGGACTTTTCAATGGCGACCTGTGGGTTGGTTATGAAAAAAAGCTCACTGACAAAATCGACTGGAGAGTGCAGCTAAACGTTCGCAATGCATTTGGCGATAACGACGACATTCCCGTGAAGACGAATCCGGACGGCCAGGTGGCGGTTATCCGAATTCCGAATCCAAGAACGATTTATTTGAGCAATACTTTTAAGTTCTAGTTAGTAGTTTTGAGATTTGTTCGGTCCGGGAGCGTTACTTGATTTCGCTCCCGGGCCTTTTTTTTTTGAAAACGGGCCGGGTTAATTGAATCGCAACCGGGTTCATTCCTCGAAGCTTGCTTCGTTGCTGACTTTTGCGCTTCATCAAGCCCCAAAGCGCGAAGCGTTTGTTTGCCGTGATGCCTCGCTGCCGCTTCGGCAGTCGACGAAGTCGAGAGCTTGTCAAAGATCCTGAGCTAGTCGAAGGGCTCCGGGGTGGCAAACAAAGGGTGCAGATATTCACTACGATTTATTTCGCCCAACTGGGGAACGTATCGATGGCATCACCTGTAAGATAAGGAAAAAGTAAATACACAGCCAAAAAAGTGAACCCTATGGCTACAAAGTTAAGCACAATTCCGGTTCGCGCCATTTCAACAATACGAATGCGGTTGCTTCCGAAGACAACCGCGTTCGGAGGGGTTGCCACCGGCATCATGAAAGCCATGGATGCAGTGATTGTGGCAGATACCGCAAACAATAAAGGATGAACCGAAATACTCACTGCCCAACTGCCGAGTATGGGTAGGAGCATCGACAAGGTTGCGACATTCGAAGTCAATTCGGTCAAAAAAGTAACGCATAAACAAATAAGTATAACCAATACAAATACGTTCACAGCACCGAGCGAAGCGAAGGTATTGCCAATGTATTGGGATAAACCACTGGCAGAAAATCCAGCGGCTAAAGCAAAGCCACCGCCAAAAAGCAGGATTATGTCCCAGGGTATTTTCGTAAACACATCGCCCTGAAGAATTCTTCCAGACGGTTCACCTTGTTTCGAAGGGATAAAAAACAACAACATACTCAAGGCAATCGCGATCGTGCCATCATCGACAAAGCTAAATGCATTACTCAGACCAGACCACCCGGGAATGGTAAATATACCCAGAACCAGGTCTTTTCGAAATGTCCACAAAATGACAGTGGATAGAAAAACTGAGAGGACAACTTTCTCTTCATATTTCATGGCTCCCATTTGCTTCAGCTCACGGTGTATAACCGAACGATCAAGAACCAGGCCTTTGTCGAAACGGCATAGGAGCTTGGTAAGTAAAAGCCAAACAACCAAAAGCAGCGTGATCGAATAAGGCAGACCAATAATTAACCACTGTCCAAAGGCGATCGGTGGTGCTTCGGGAAATGTCTCCGAAAAGATTCTAACAAATGCCAGGTTGGTTGGAGTTCCCACTAATGTTGCAACACCACCGATGGAACATCCATAGGCAATCCCCAACATTATGGCAATCGTTAGGCTGTGGGACTTCGTTTCGCCGAACTCCTCTTCAATTTTTGTCACTATGGCTAAACCAATGGGAAGCATCATAACAGCTGTAGCCGTGTTGGAAATCCACATGGATAGAAAGGCTGAAGCCGCCATAAACCCAAACACCATGAAGTCCGCCCGTTTACCGATCGCGTAAATAATCGTAAGGGCAATCCGCCGGTGCAGATTCCATCGTTGCATCGACAATGCCAAAAGAAATCCTCCGATAAACAGAAACACAATCGGACTCACATAGGATTTCGCTACATCCGCACCTGACAAAATACTGAACAAAGGAAGTGCCACAATGGGGATTAATGCAGTCACTGCCAATGGAACCGCTTCTGTTAACCACAGGATGGCCATCAACGCTGCAACCGCCGCCATACTACCCACTTGAGGATTATCCGGTTCGGGGTTAAAGAAAAGCACCAACAATGCGAATACCGATAATCCCGTAATTATTCCTAATTTTTTCCAGGGTAAGTGAGTCATAATTTTAAAAGCCATTTTCCTAACTTCCAATCGATTCCAGAATTTGAAGATAATCTTTCACGCTTTCATAGCCGTGTTCAAGGAGGTATGAAAATCACAATCCAGCTTCTTGGACAACATTAAGTACCCTTTCGGAACAACTTTAAGAACCTTGATATTGTCCCTGTAGTAGATGACACTCAGCTAACTAATCCCCAAACCTTTGAGCTAACTTACTTAACGGGTAGGTAACTCCAATTATTCGATACACATGACATTTCGACTTAAAAATCCCCTAACATGGACCATCTTTTTTGTGCTCTCTTACTCAGAGTCCGTACTTGCGAACCAACATTCTGGGACGGCGGGGAAGCCCAACATCATCGTGGTGTTTATCGATGATATGGGTTGGGGGGATTTTTCGTGCTTTGGAAATACGGAAGCTTCGACACCGAACATCGATCGACTCGCATCTGAAGGCATCGCCTTTGAACAATTCTATGTTAACTCGCCGATTTGTTCGCCGTCGCGGGTGGCTATTTCAACCGGTCAATATCCGCAAAGGTGGGGCATAAATTCTTATCTCAACAATCGAAAATCCAATGAGGAAAGAGGGATTCGTGACTGGCTTGATCTCGAAGCACCCATGCTGGCCCGTATCCTCCACGATGCAGGTTATGCGACAGGTCATTTTGGCAAATGGCACATGGGCGGTCAGAGGGATGTGCATGAAGCGCCGCTTATAACCGAGTATGGTTTTGATGAGTCCATTACCAACTTCGAAGGACTTGGCGCCCGAATACTTCCCTTGAAATACTCACCGGGGAACCAACCTCCGGTTCAGCACAACCTGGGTTCAGACAGTCTGGGTCACGGCCCGGTAATCTGGCATGACCGTGCGTTCGTTACCGAGAAGTTTACGGAAGCAGCAGTAACGTTTGCCAAAGCAGCTTCCGCGAGAGACCAACCCTTCTACCTCAACCTATGGCCGGATGATGTGCATACACCCATGCATCCACCTCTGGAAAAATGGGGCGATGGTGCCGACCGCCATCTATATTTGAAAGTGCTCGAAACTATGGACGAACAACTCAGTGTTCTTTTTAACCTGGTCCATAACGATAAAAAATTACGCGAGAATACTGTCATCGTGGTATGTTCTGACAACGGACCAGAGGTGGGATTTGGTTCAGCCGGTCATTTGCGTGGCCACAAGGCCACTTTATTCGAAGGCGGTATCCGGTCATCCCTGATTGTATGGTCCCCTGGCCAAATCAATAAATCTTCGATGGGCAAACGAAACACCGACTCCGTTTTTTCAGCCATCGATCTCGCACCATCCCTTCTTTCAATAGCCGGCGTTTCATCCGACGCAGCCTTTGATGGAGAAAACCTGAAAGACACGATTATTGGACAATCGACTGCTTCACGCTCCCGGCCATTGTTCTTCCGTCGTCCTCCAGACCGCGAAGACTTCCGTCACTATAAAGGCTTACCCGATCTGGCGGTAAGGGACGGAAACTGGAAATTGCTTTGCGATTACGCAGGCACCAACCCCGAACTCTATGATTTAAGCAAGGATCCATCTGAAACAACAAACGTAGTTTCAGAAAACTCTCTCATCGCCGGTAAGTTAACCCACGCCGTCCTGAGCTGGAATGCATCCATGCCCCAAGACAACGGCCTGAAACTCGGTCGCATGACTCGGGAACAATAAATCATGATCCTCTTCTAATCGATTAAGAATGGAAGACTCGTGGATTGGTCCTGCAATTCGCATCGCATATTTTATTGTAGGAAAACTTGTTAGCGACTCGTATGACCAAGATGTTCGAGGTCGCGAACAAGTTTGCTCCTACATATCCAGCACCCTTTCCTGGAGTAAATGCCAATCACTGACGATCTTGGCGCATATTCCTGCCCTTCAGCTACCGACCTCGAACCAAGCATCGGGGAACAATCATTTTAAATTACACCCGCGAATAGCTCCAACGAGTTCAATTATCTTCGCTTGACCCCTGCGGCTTTTCAGTGCTTTTATTTCAGCAGAAAGGCTACCCTAATGCCTAAAATATCCCAACTTCTAGTGCGCTATGAATAGACGCGTTTTTCTTAAATCTTCTTTCGCCACCCTGGCACTACCGGCCCTGGAATCGGTTTCCTCCGCCCTACCGTCAACTACCGTAAGACTTGCCACTGTCGAAGCTCCAAAACGCATGGTGTGTATCGGCAATTCGTTCGGCATGTATCCCGAAAAATTCTTTCCCAGGGAGGACGGACCGAACTACCCCATGACCCATTTGCTTTCTCCACTGGAAAAGCATAGAAAAGACTTCACCGTATTCTCTAACCTGGACCACGACATCAAAGGCGGTCACTTCTCGGTCCACTCCTTTTTGAGCGGAGTAAAAATGGGCGATGCTAAGGGTATGCCTGAGGGAAACATCAGCATTGATCAAAGAGCCGCCGAACATGTCGGCGCAGAAACGCGGTTCCCTTCCTTGACCATTGGCTCGGAGGACGGATTACATGGTGGTTGCCACATGTGCTGGACTCGAACCGGCGTCCGCGTTCCGCCAATCCCAGGACCCAAGGAGCTGTTTAGAAAACTGTTTATCAATGTGGATGCAGCAGCCCAGAAAGAAGCCGCCGACAATTTCAAAATGAGAGGTACCATTCTCGATGCCGTGCACGATGAGGCCAAGAGCCTTGAACGTCGTTTGAATGGTCAGGACAGGGAGAAATTGGACGAATATTTCACTTCCGTTCGCGATGTGGAAACCAACCTTGAATTGGACAAACGTTGGTCGAGTGTTTCGAAACCGGAAGCACCCTTTCCTGAACCGCAAGACCGTAGCCTGGTTGAGGATATCCCGGTACTCTACGATTTGATTGCGATAGCATTGAAGACCGATTCCACCCGAGTCGCTTCCTTCGAAATGGCTGGCACGGGATTCGACACCTCTTTTTTTGGTTTTAATTCCGGCTATCATTCCTTGTCGCACCACGGCCAGAAGCCAGACAGCATCGAAAAGCTGGTGGAAATAGAGTTCTATCAAATGCAGCAGCTCTCACGCTTTATAGATAAGCTAAAATCCATCCGCGAGCCGGATTCAAACGGTAGTTTACTTGACAGTTCAATGGTCCTGTTCGGCAGTGGCATGGGAAATGCGAATGCGCACGTAAACACAGATCTTCCCATCATCCTGGCTGGCGGCGGTTTCAAGCTGGGAGAGCACAAACGTTATCCAACCGAACGTATCAAACGTGTCCCACTTTGTAATTTGTATCTTTCCATGCTACAGAAGTTCGGCGTTGAGACCGAAACCTTCGGGACAAGTTCGGGAACGCTTTCAGGCCTGAAAGTTGCATGAACATAAGACTGGCGGTTTTAGTCGGTAGCCTCATTGGCTGCTCCTCCCTGATTGCAGAAGAAGATACCAAAGCGTTTAACGATCACATCCGTCCGTTTCTCGAAGAGTACTGCATAAAGTGCCACGGACCGGACAAACAGAAAGGGGAAAGACGATTCGATACCTTGGCGTATCCTATTTCCGACGACAATGCGTTAATCGATTTCCAGGACATGTTGGACTTGCTGAACCTCGGCGATATGCCTCCGGAAGACGAGGAACAACCGAGCTCAGATCAAAGACAGGCTATTGTTGATTGGTTAACTCAGGAGGTGAACAAAGCCTATGAGTCGAGGAGCTTTACGGGCGGCGAAACCGTCCTCAGGCGTTTGAATCACCGGGAGTACCTCAATACGATTAACGACCTTTTCCAAATGGACATGAGCATGTTCGATCCTACCGAATCCTTTCCGGGTGAGCGTTTGGTTGAGCATCAGGATAATATTGGCGATACACTTATTACTTCTGGTTATTTGCTAAACCGCTATGTCGATGCCGCAGATCAAATTGTAGAAAAAGCCCTACCCTTTCAGGATAAACCCGAGCCGCAGACCTGGAACTTCAAAGGTGGATTCCAACAACAGCCGGAGCTCAACAAGCGACATATGGTCGCCCATGGTCAGCGCTACCTGAATATTTATGAAGGACCCAATACGGTTCGGAGATTTGGTGCCTACGCGCCTTTGTATGAGTTTGTGGATGGAGTTCCAGAAGGAGGCGTTTATAAAATACGGACGCTGGCTGAAGCAGTTAACCGATACCATTCATTCAATAGGAAAAAAGTTCAAAATGACCCGGACGAGCCCAT
Source organism: Verrucomicrobiota bacterium (assembly GCA_027622555.1). Taxonomy (NCBI): domain Bacteria; kingdom Pseudomonadati; phylum Verrucomicrobiota; species Verrucomicrobiota bacterium. Next base: position 3,978 of record JAQBYJ010000081.1, on the reverse strand, counting down.
GATGATGCGAGTCATTCCAGCAAACAAACGATTCGGTTATTTACACATGCCACAACCCTTCGCGCCGGATCTGGGCACCTTCGCGCTTTCGGACGACGGGCCAGCCTGGTATGAAACGGAAGCCTGGCTGGATAAAGGCTTTGCACCGCGATATAACTACCTAAACGGCTCCATGGATATTCGACCAGGATTTCGGGAAGTCGCGAACCTGGTCATTAAAAATGCGGACCCCGCTATTCCTCCCAAGGACCTCGATGAGGATTATATGGCCGTTGCGATTAAGCACGGAGTTATTCCACACATACGTATTCACGAGGTTGAAGTGAGCGGACCCTTTTATCCTGAGTGGCCAACACGCACCTGGATGACAATTGTCGGGGAAGAAGTATTTAATCCAAAAAAAACACGCCATATCCTTCAAGTCTTCGCCAGCCGGGCTTATCGCAAACCGGCCAGCAGAGATGAGGTGAACCGGTTGATGCGCGTCGTTGAAGCAAGGGTCGATCAGGGAAGCTCCGGATTCGAAGCCATGAAGGATGGGCTGAAAGCCGTTTTGATTTCACCGGCATTTCTTTACCTGGAGGAAGAGAAACAAAAATCAAAGACAGAGCGCTTGGGCGACTTCGGTCTGGCTTCCAGACTGTCCTATTTTCTTTGGGGATCATTGCCCGACCAGGAACTTTTGGATCTGGCCAAGCGCAAACGCCTAAGCAGACCTTCTGTTTTGAAATCTCAAATGGATCGCATGCTGAAGGATCCGCGATCAGATCGGTTTATCTCCGGATTCCTGGATAGCTGGCTGACACTAAGAAGTTTAGGCGACGCCCCACCCGATAGGAACAAGTTTGAAGTGTATTACGCAGAAAACCTGGAAGACGCTATGCGAATGGAAACGGAGATGTTTACTCGCAATGCTCTCAAAGAAAACTTAAACATCAGCTGTTTCCTCGATTCGGACTTCACGTTTGTAAATGAAGCTCTCGCTGAAATTTACGGAATCGATGGAATAGAGGGTGATAACTTTAGAAGGATTGAACTGAACGATCCAAGGCGTGGCGGCTTACTTGGACAGGCGAGCATTTTAACGGTGACCGCCAATGGAGTGGATACCTCTCCGGTGCTAAGAGGAGTCTGGTTATTGGAGAATTTGCTTGGAACGCCTCCTTCCCCGCCACCGCCTGATGTCGAACCATTGGATCCCGATATACGAGGCGCGGAATCCATTCGCGACCAATTGAACAAGCACCGTGAAACCCAGGCCTGTTACGAGTGCCACCGCAAAATCGATCCCCTGGGATTCGCGTTGGAAAACTTTGATCCGATAGGCCGTTGGCGCTCGAAGTACGATGATCGCATTGAAATTGATGCCTCGGGCCAGCTTCCAAGTGGAGAATCTTTCAATGACATTGTTGAATTTAAGAAGGCTATGCTCGAGAAGAAGGATGCATTCACCAGAGCATTAACAAAAAAAATGCTCTCCTACGCTCTCGGTCGCCGCCTGGAAATTTCCGATCGCCCCGAAATTGATTCCATCCTGGAAACGCTGGAGGAAAATGGAGACGGATTTCGCGATCTGGTTTATTTGATTATTTCGAGCGAGTCGTTTGCCAGCCCGTAGCAAAGAGCCTCACCGAACAATGGTCCTGGAGTAACGCAGGCATCCTACTTGATGCGCACCGAGGCAAGATGCCTCATCTTTATACACAATTTTGTAGTGAGGTCACAAATCCGACACTATGATTTTGTTAGTAATGATTCTGTCTTTTTTCTTAACAGAATAATGGGTACAGAATCATATTTGTTCTGAAGCCTTTGAAGGAGTCGCAGGACCATTGTGTAGGTGCCGATTTGCTCGAAACACTTTGCACTCTCGGTACTCTTTAGAACCGTGAACACGGCCATGGCTAAACCAATCATTTTCACAGATTTCCGGAATTAACCTCCCCGAGGCAAGCATCAAGGTATCGGAAATACAAGAACAAGCTCTTTTCTCTTTTGCTCGCAAGAGTCCAGCGAACATCGTTGGTATTCGATTCGCGACCAAGGTCATTCCTACAGCTACTTTCGCATGTCAAAATGCAGGAGCCAGCTTGTATTCCTTGAGCTTGTCGAAGTGGCTGGCGATCTCCGCGATTTCAATTTTTCCCTTCAGTCATCGGTCTCGACGCAAGCTTCAGGGAATAACATGTTCAAATTGGTGGTAACTAAGGCACTTTAAAATATGTAGAAGCGGTTTCAACCGCGAAACGTAATATAGAAGAGTCGCGGTTAAAACCCCTCCTACAAAATAGAACGGCTCCCTCGGCGATGGAGTCCTACCTGGCACTATTGGACTATTCCATAAACGGACCTAAGAATTATCTTCCACTATGCTCGGATACAGATCGCTGAACAATAACCATTGATCATTTTTTAGATTCGGATCGTTGGATCGGGCAATATTCAAGCTGATCTGAAGTTTCTTAAGCGCCGTATCGAATCGGCTTTTGGTGCATCCGAGCTCAGCCATTACTACCTTCCTAAGATCTCCGGTAAACCAGGGTTCGACACGAATGTACTCAAAGGCGGCTTGAGCAACAGAATCCAACTCGGACACCGGCGTGAATGTTTTTGGATAGTGCTCGGTGCGCAGATATTCCATGTCCATCAAGACCGCATCGCCACCCGGAATTTTTCCATAAAACACATCATCCGGAAAGGTATTGGGAATTTCGTTCTTCCAACCCCATACAGCGACAATCTTAGGACTCCATCCACCCTCTTTAGGCTTGTCCTCGGAAAGATCAACATTGTCCCACAATGAAGAGTGAGGTGATCCCTTGCTTCCAAAGATCGACACAATCTTTTTCTCAAACACAAATTCGCAGGCTTCTTCAAAGGATTTAATCATGACATACGAATTGATTGAATAAACCATTTTCTCAAGGTTTCACTGTAGCTACTTAGATAAAGCCGATCGAACAAAAAGCACGACCGCCTATCAAAAAGCTCTCTCTCGACAAAACTGCATTTCAAGATACAGTAAAATTCAATTTCTCATCCCCAACTATTTCACGCGTTTAAATTAGCGCACTTTTTGCTTATGAAACATTACATTTGGGGACTCCTCCTCATCACATCTAATATGCCAGGGGCTGACCTCGTCTGGGACGATGAAGGAAAAATATTTGGCGTAGACAGTGATCGCTGGAATATTAAGGAAAACTGGTCGGGCGATAGGCTACCGACTGCCGGCGATAACGTAAGTATCCTGAGTAAAGGACCGGTTGAGTTATTCAATAACAGTGCCGAAGTAAACACTATCCTATGCAAGGTCCCATTGAACCTGGGTGATACCTTAACCGTCGGAAGCTCAGGCACATTCGAGAACTCCATTATCGCGGGAGCACTTGGGAGAATTCGAGCAAATGGACCTGTGACTTTTGAAGGAAATAATTCACTCAACACAACTACGTTGGATGGAAACTCAAAATTTATAAACAAAGGAACACTCACCTTTGGTACACGCGGCATTGCCTTTGCAACAATTTTTGAAAACGAGGGGGTTTTTTCGTTAGTTTCAGGAAATACAAACCTTGGTTTATTCAAAAATAAGTTGGGTGCTTTCTTCAACTTTGGTGCCAAGGGGAATGTAGGCAGTTCGACGATTTTCACCAATGAGGGTACCATGAGAAAAGATAACCCCGAGGAGGACGCTCAATTTCTGGGAGACTTTATCCAAAAAGGCCTCGGGATCCTCGAGATAGGAACAGGAGCCCAGCTCACCCTGGGAGGAGCGACTACGGAAATCTCGGGCGATATCAAAGTGGATGGAACCCTTATAATAAATCAAATAACAGGGAGATCTCCAAATCATTCTTTCAAAGATTTGTTCGGAATTAAGGGAAATGGAACCATCCAACAACTAGTTAGACCCTGTTCGAAAAGCCTTCCGGAAGGAAGGTTTTCTTTTTTTTGGTTCGTAGTTCAGGCTTGAGG
>JAQBYJ010000080.1 GCA_027622555.1 Verrucomicrobiota bacterium | reverse complement strand
CGCTCCTGTTAAAATGAAATCGCGCAGTTCAGAAAGCCACTCTCCGTGGCGAGACCACGTGGTATCAAAGGTTTTCTGTCCTAACCTTCGGCCAGGAGCGCACCGCGATTGATCGAAAGTGAAATTATAACCCTGTGGCAAAGTCCACAGGGAATGTTCTAGCAGATTCAATTGTTTATTTTGATTCGTGTTCATTCGTACTACTATCCGGTAGAATCTTGTTTTAAAAGCAACGTTTTCCTATCTCAACTCTTCACAGCGAACTTCGCGATTAATCCGTAATAAAATAAGTTCGAAGAAACATTCTTAAACTACGAAAAGCGCTGAACTACGCGAAAAACTGAAAGCAGGTTCCCTTTGAAAAGAAAAAATTAACCACAAATGATTTTGTCTTTTTTCATCAGTGAAAATCAGTGCCATCAGCTTTGCCATGGCGTTGCTTTGGCGGAGACCGGTAGCTAACAAACTACAAAGAAAAATGTTTTAACTACGAAAAGCGCAGAATTACGCGAAAAACTGAAGGCTGGTTCCCTTTAAAAAGCATGAACTAACCACGAATGGATCACGAATATTTTGTCGTTTTTTATCAGTGAAAATCAGTGTCATCAGCTGTGCCTTGGCGGAGACTGGTGGTTAAAATTTGTATCTTTTTCCCGTTTAGAAAGATGCCTTGAACCCTTCAGGATATCGGACTGCTCGGCGTCAGTCCCTAGCTCATGATTCGTGTCACTTGGTGTCCATGCGTGGTTTCATAATTACAATATCTGTACCCATCTGAGCAATCTGTGGTTAAACTATGGAACACAAACTATTCCCCATGAAGACCAGTCAAAATGAGAGAGTGGTCGTTCCGAGCTGCGAAAGCAGCAACAAATAAAAGGGATCCATTCGCGCATGAGACTATCTCCATCGGGCGAAAAAAGAAAATTATTTTCCTTGCTGGATCGAGGGTCACACCTAAATTTCCACCTCTTTGACCAATGGAGAGATGGCAGAGTGGTCGAATGCGGCGGTCTTGAAAACCGTTGTACCGCAAGGTACCGGGGGTTCGAATCCCTCTCTCTCCGCCATCTTAAAATCGCCTGCGTTCAACGCAGGTTTTTTAATGCATAGTATTCGGGGTCTCCACCAAAAAGTGGGTTATTAATTTTACAAAACATGAATCATAGCTACTTATTTGAGGATACCCCAATATTGTGATCCCTATCTGCCCTGATCTGCACAGCTTTTTGTCCCGCTTCCTATTTCTAGCTTTGGTTTGGTTATACCTATGTCAGGATGTTGCGCCAGTCGTAGCTGCCGATAACGAATCTCCGATCAAGCTGGAATCGGAAGTCAGGTCTGTGAAAGTAACGATTATCACAGAAAAGATAAACATAGACGGTGCGCTTGATGAATCAATTTGGGAAACGGCACCCAAGATTGGTGACTTGATTCAAAGAGAACCCGATACGGGTCAACCGGTGTCTGAAAAGACTGAGATTACGCTGTTGCGCGATGCTGATAACCTATACGTGGGGGTCGTTGCCTATGATTCGGAGCCGGATAAAATTATCGGCACGACCATGGAAAGGGACCCGTCACTTCGTTCCGAAGATCGTGTATCGATTCTTCTCGATACGTTTCGAGACCAACGTAATGCGTTCTACTTTTCCACTAATCCTGCGGGCGCACTTCTCGATGGCCTGGCCTTCGGAAACCAGGACCTGAATACAAATTGGGATGCCATATGGGATGTGCAGACTAAGCGTACGGATCAGGGGTGGACTGCCGAATTTGCTATTCCATTCAAGAGTCTCAATTTTCCGGAAGGTGAGGAGACTTGGGGATTCAACATTTCTCGAGGCATCTACCGAAAGCCTGAGGAAGCTGTTTGGGCTGGAGCCAGTTTGGAGAGCACATTTTTAAAAGTTTCCGAGGCTGGTGAAATCTCTAATATGCAGGGTATTAATCAGGGGATAGGCCTTGATGTGCGACCCTTTGTGGCTACGAGCTGGTTACACTCCAAGGAAACGGGCAAAGACGACTTTGATTTTGAGCCGGGTCTCGACATTTTCTATAACATCACACCCAGTCTGAAACTGACCGGCACTCTCAATACCGACTTCGGTGAGACGGAAGTGGATGCCCGACAGATTAATCTCGATCGTTTTTCGCTCTTCTTTCCCGAAAAGCGTTCCTTCTTTCTTGAAGATGTGGGGGTCTTCAATTTCGCCAGTGTAGGACCGAAAGGCTCGCCCGGCACACCTGACGCCAGAGCAGATGTGTTTCCCTTTTTCAGCCGACGCATCGGATTGCTGGAGGGCCAGGAGGTGCCGATTGATGTTGGCGTCAAGTTAACCGGGAAAGTGGGATCGACGGAAATCGGTATTCTTGGAGTCAGAACAGGTGAGACTTCTTTTGTGGAGGACAAAGACTTCTTTGTAGGACGAGTTAAACAGAATTTCTGGGAGCAGTCCTATATCGGCGGTATTTTCGCATCCGGCAATCCATTTGCCGGGGAGACTGGCAAGACCTATGGGGCGGATATTACTTTGTCCACGTCACAGTTTCTCGGATACCCACGCAACTTCTACGTCAACGCCTACGGTTTAAAATCGGAAAATGACGGTGTTACCAAAGACAATAAGTCCTATGGGTTTTCGGCGAATTACCCTAACGGAATTTGGGAAGGCACACTGGTATTTCGGGAAATTCAAAAGAACTTTGATCCGGGAGTGGGTTTTGTACAGAGAAGCAACGTGCGCATGTATCGATTGGGCGGAGGTTATAATCCGCGTCCGAAAGACTTTCTGAACCTCGAAGATATGAGGCATGGAATTTATTACACCCGCTTTGATCGACTAGACAATGGACAATTGGAAAGCTCGGCATTGGATGTCTCCTGGCTGCATTGGCACTTTAAATCAGGCGAGGCGATCCATTCATTTATGGATTATGCAGCTGGTGAGGAGCGCCTGTTCGAGCCTTTTGAAATTTCTCCCGGTGTGGTCCTTCCGGTGGGCCACTATAAGACGGATAGACATAGTATAAGGATTGGTTCTGCTCGAAAACGGCGGGTATCCGGTTCTCTTAGTGTAACCTGGGGTGATTTTTGGTCTGGTTCCGCTCAACAAATCAGAGGTGGTGTCACCGCTAAATTACCCCCGTGGTTTACCTTTGACGCCGAGGTAAGCCAAACCGCGGCTAAACTACCGCAAGGAAATTTTACAGCACGTGTCATTACCTCGACTCTCAATTTCTCCATGTCCCCCCGTCTTACTTTTTCCAACCTTATTCAGTACGACAACCGTTCCCGGAACATGGGTTGGCAGAGCCGAGTTCAATGGACATTGAAGCCTGGTAACGATCTTTTTATCTCCTTCAACCAAGGCTGGATAAACGACCCCGATAGCTCCTCGCTTCGCTTCATCGCACAGGATACCAAGATTGCAACGAAGTTTCAGTATACCTTCCGCTTTTAAACCTGCGATCCTGGTCGAATGGGAACAATGTCGGGTTTAGTTTAGGTGTCAGGTGTCAGTGAAACCTGTGATTTTGAAAGATATCAAAACCTCAACTAACCGATCCAACGAATACCCATTGGCGAATGGATGGTCTTTCCGCACAGAATTCTTTGGGCTGATTCACCGAAGAAAAACTCATCCTCGATTTTTTGTAGGAGCAACTTGAGTCGCGAATAAATTTACTCCTACAATTTGACCATCCTTTCGTTTCTGACATAATTGTACCGAGGTCTTGACCGACAACGAAGTGAAAGACAATCACACCAATTTCCCTTCTTGAGTTTTTCCACAAACGAATGTTTAAAATACCACTGCTGCCTCTAAAAATAAAGCAAACATGACAAGTAAAGAACCTGGAGATTCGCCATCTCGATCGTCTTCGTCCCTTATTGATACATCAGAAGGATTGTATCGGTTGGTGAAGATTGGATTGAGGTTACGACTTATAAATATCCTCGCGGTAGCCTGTTCCTTCGTCGGAGCCTTGTGCATGTGTATTGTAGGTCTCATAAAGACAATAAAGGCAGTCAGGGTTTTTTTCCTCGAAGATCTTGCAGGAGAGAAGGTAGCGGAGTCTGTTACCGCGTATGTGGTTCAGGCAATGGACGCTTTTGTTATCGCAATGGTACTAGTAGTTTTTTCAACGGGTATTTTCCATTTATTTATCATGGAATTGAAAAAGGAAGATTTTAAAGGACTTCGGGGTTTTGAGCGAATTAATTCTATAAAAGGATTAAAGAAAATTCTTGGTGAAATGATCATCATAGTCCTATTTGTCCATTTTTTGAACCTTGTCATTGAAAACGCCACTCTGGAATGGACGATCCTTACAATACCCGCGAGTGTTTTGCTAATGGCTGGCGCTTTGAAATTGCTCAATCTGGGTGATAAAGAAAAAAATAAACCGAAAAATTAATGAGGTCATTCCTGAGCTATCGATAGTGGAATGAGAATTTCTTTGATCCTTCCGAAGAGATGATCAGGAAAATGGTTTGGCATTATAAGCCTCCATCCCTTCGCCTCCATAAAGCAAATTCCAATCAGTAACCAGGGACAGAGAAAAGCGAACGGGCTAGTCATTTTGTGTTGTTTTTAAGTCAATTCCGAAAACAAGTAACTTGGCCGGCGACTTCATTTCCAATCTTGATGAGATATACTGTGCACAAAAAGCATTTCTCAAATCCTTAGGCGACAGGGGCATTTTTTAGAATGGCCAGAGCCAACTCGACACCTTCTACTCAACGAACGCTCAATTATTTCAATGCTTTCTACTACCCCACTAGAGCTTAATTATGGCTTCTGATTCCGAAACTCAAAATACCTCCGCTACCCCTGAAAGAGTATCCGTCGGACAGAAACTGGCATTTGGAATTGGAGTAATTCCTCATGAATTTGTCGTCACGGGGATTAAATACCTGGGAAATCCTATCTTCAACATTACCCTCCACCTTAGCAACACACTCATTGGTTGGGTGTATATCATCATTCGAATATTTGATGCCTTCACCGATCCGATCATTGGAAATCTGAGTGACAACAGTCGATCAAAGTGGGGTAGAAGAAAACCCTTCATTCTTTTTGGCGCGGTAGGATCCGCAATTGTTTTTACCTTCATCTGGTGGGTTCCTAAAAGTTTTTATGGAACGGCTTGGCCTCTGTTTTGGTATTTTCTGATCCTGGCGCTTCTTCACTATGCTTTTGTAACCTGCTTTCAAGTACCCTACAATGCTCTCGGATACGAGCTATCGTCCGACTATCACGACAGAACAAGAGTTTTTGCATATAGAGCCTTCTTTGCCGCTATCGCAAAACTCGTTCTTCCCTGGCTTTTTTGGTTAACTCTCCTGCCAATATTTGGAGGCGATGCCATGGTAGGTGTAAAATGGGTTGGTGGGACGATTGGGGTTGTCGTCGTCTTATTTATTCTCCCCAGCGTACTCAAGGTGCGGGAAGGAAGTGTTGAAAAAGCCAAGAAGCAGGAGAAAGTAGAAATCCTAAAGGCGATTGGCCTAACGCTAAAAAACAGCCCCTTCCGGATTCTAGTATTCCTGACGTTTGTAACCATATTCGGATCAAACTTTGGGTTGGCCTTAGGATATTACGTTAACATCTACTACGTGTTTGATGGGGTTAAAGAAGATGGAGCTTTCCTGGTAGGTTTGGGCAATACGATTGGGGCTCTCGTCTCTTTTGCCTCCATTCCTTTTTTGACAATAATGTCTATCAAAGTTGGGAAAATAAAAATGCTTGGATTTTGTATATCCATGCTCGGTATTGGATCACTCTTGAGTTGGTGGTGTTATACTCCTGAAAACCCCTATTTGCAGATTGTAACTTACCCATTTATGGTAATGGGAGATATGGGCTTCTGGCTGTTTGTTACTTCCATGAAAGCGGACATCTGCGACTGGGATGAATGGAAAACAGGATTACGTCGCGAAGGAATGTATGGAGCATCCACAGGTTGGTTCCAGAAAATGAGTCAAGCGGTCACATTTGGAGGCGCCAGTTTTGTTCTTTCTTTAATTGCTTTTGATGCCGCACTTGGAGGTGATCAGTCAGAAAGTACCATTTTATGGCTAAGAGGTATTTACGCTGTCCTTCCCGCAGTTCTAGCAGTCCTCGGAATAATTGCTTTGAAGTTCTACCCGTTGGACTTCTCGAAATTTAAAGAAATCAAAGCCGACCTCGATACCCGCCGAGCGAGAACACTTGAAAGCCAAACAGCCGAATAATCTTTAGGCTCGAAAAAGGCACATTTCCAGTCAATCAATCTTTTAATAGAACAACTCAAAACTCGTTATCCAAAAACAATGAAAAGACGCACCTTTCTTAAAACTTCACTCGCCGCTTCACTGGCGACTTCCGCTACTATGAAAGCATTCGCCTTGGCTGAAAACAACCCTTACCGCAAAAACGTGGGAATCCAGCTGTACACACTTCGTAATCAGATCAAAGAAGATACTGCGGGAACCATAAAGGCCGTGGCAGAAGCTGGTTACAAACAGGTCGAACCTTACGGATTTCCCAATGCAGAGGATATGATTAAAGCGGCTAAAGACAACGGGATGGCAGTGAACTCTTCCCACTTTGCCTGGGAGTCTGTGACCGATCCGGATAAGTCGGGCACCATTCCTTTTAACACCATTCTCGACAAAGCTCACGAGCATGGACTTTCGAATCTCGTCGTGCCCTACGTCCATGAACACAATCGTCAAAACCTGGATGACTACAAACGCTTGGCGGAAAACTTAAACAAGGCGGCCGCCAAAGCCAAGTCTGCCGGAATTCAACTGTCTTACCACAATCACAATTTTGAATTCGCACCTCTCAAGGGCGGTAAATCCGGTTTCGATATTTTCATGGAAGAATTCTCCGATGAAATGATGTTTGAGCTGGATGTCTTTTGGGTTCAAGTAGGTGGCGTCGACTCAGTTGATTTAATGAGAAAACTCGAAGGTCGTGTGTCACAACTTCATCTGAAAAATTTAAAACCAGGAGTGAAGCTTCCAGAATATGACAATGGAGCCGTGCCAAGAGACGCGTTTAGAGAACTTGGAAACGGTATCATTAAAATGGAGCCAATTATCGAAGCCGCCTGGGTTGCAGGAGTCGACCACTGCCATGTTGAGCAAGATGAATCTCCTAATCCGATAGCAAGCATTCAGCAGAGCATCCAGTTCTTGGCGAAAATGTAGCCGCACGATGCTGTCACCAGCATCGCTACTGTTTACGCGAAGCATGGAACAGCTCATCGATTCCGGTTTCGCATAAACTCCAAGTAGAAATCGAGCTGCTCCTTATCGAGTTGATCGCTGTCTCCGTATGCCTCACGCACCTCTATAAGTTTCTTTTCAAGTGCCGCCTGAATAATGGCGTATCCGGGCTTGTTGTACACATTGTGCATTTCCGAGGGATCTTCCTTTAAGTCATATAACTCCCAGTAGTCCATATCGTGGTAGAAATGGATGAGTTTGTAACGATCGGTCCGGACTCCATAATGCCTCATGACGCTGTGTTCCCCAGGATACTCGTAATAGGTATAGTAGGCGTGATCGCGAAACTTCCCTGACTCTCCGTTTAATACTTTTCGAAATGATTCCCCCTGCATGTCTTCAGGAATATCAAGCCCGGCATAATCAAGAAACGTGGGAGCGAAATCAAGATTCTGCACCAATTGTTCCAGCTTCACTCCGGGTTGAATTTCTTTCGGGTAACGAATTAACAGGGGCATCTTGAAAGATTCTTCGTACATGAATCGTTTATCAAACCACCCATGCTCTCCCAAATAAAATCCCTGATCCGAGGTATAAACCACGATCGTATTTTCAGATAATCCATTTTTTTCCAAATAGTCCAAAATCTGCCCTACCCCATCATCCACAGACTGGATACTACGTAAATAATCCTTGATGTAGCGATTGAACTTCCAGTGAGCCAACTCCTTGCCTTCTAATTTGGCCGCTTTGAATTCCTTGATTAGCGGATCGTAATAAGCGTCCCAGGCAGCCTTCTGGTCGTCATCCATCCGGTCATACATCCGCTTACCATACTCACGATACTTGGTCTGAAGTTCTCCTTCTTTGTCGAGCATCTTCAAATCGTAAACGACATCCATATGCTCGAAAATCCCCATCTCGTGATTGGCCGCAGCGGGCCGGCCTTCGTAATCATCGAAGAAGTTTGCCGGTAGATCGAAGTCACGATCATCAAACAAGGTAAAGTATTTCTCCTCAGGCATCCATGTCCGGTGAGGAGCCTTCTGGTGATACAAAAGCAAAAACGGTTTTTCTTTATCGCGCTCCTTTTCCAACCAATTCAATGCGATATCGGTGGTTACCTGTGTCACATAACCATGTATCTGTTTTTCAACCCCGTTCTCAATGAAGTCAGGGTTGTAATAACTCCCCTGCCCCGGAAGCACATTGGAGTAATCGAATCCCTGAGGCAATCCGTTCAAATGTATTTTTCCAACCAGTGCTGTATTATAACCCGCTCCCTGCAGAGCTTTGGCAAAGTTATCCTGATCCCAATTAAAAGGCAGCAGGTTATCGACCTTCCCATTTTTGAAACTGTGCTTGCCGGTCAACATCACTGCCCGACTTGGGGCACAGATGGAGTTAGTTACCGAAGCTTGATTGAATATGGCACCCTCAGCTGCGAGGCGATCGATATTGGGAGTATGGTTCAGTCCATATCCATAAGCACTGACAGCCTGGTAGGCATGGTCGTCACTCATTATAAAAATAATGTTCGGGCGCGTCTCCTCCAGCTTTGTTTTATTCGAAGGTTGGCAGCCTGAGAAGATTACAACCCAGAGGAAGGTAAAGAGTAGCAAGTGGGAAAGGTTTCGTTTCATTTTGAGCAGTGGATGATAAAAAGAAACAAGAGAATCCGAAGATACTCATTTGATCAAAAACAAACTTCAATGCGCTGAAACCATGCTCGTTTCACGATGAAGTCTTAAAAGGCCAAAGTTTATAGGCCCTACAACGAAGCCTATTAGCTCGAAATTTAACGCTTGGCGCTCCTCTGGTTTTGTATTGCAGCCTCCACTAGCGAGAATTACACATGTATTTCGTTTCAATTTATGGAAACATGCCAATAACCCCGAATATTCTCCCTTTGACCATTTTGATACCCAAGGCCTTTAAATCACACAGTGCTTTAATCAATGCTGCGTTATTGCTAGTCGTTGGGTATGGTGTTGCGACCGCTGAGGTTGAGCGCATGAAAGATCCAGGAGACTTCTGGGCCTTTCAGCAACTGAGTAACCCACCAGTCCCAACGGGTAATTTTTCAGACTGGCCGGATAGTACTATCGACCAGTTTATTTTAAGTAAATTGGCAGAAAATAATTTGAGCCCCTCCCAGCCTGCGAGCAAGGCGGAGTTGATTCGAAGGGCCACTTACGATTTACACGGACTCCCACCCAAGCCGGAAGAAGTGGAGGAGTTTGTAAATAATCAGTCTCCGCAGTCTTATGAGAATTTGATCGACCGATTACTTGCCAGTCCCCGTTACGGGGAAAGGTGGGGACAGCTTTGGCTCGACGTGATCCGCTTTTCTGAGTCGGAAGGATTTGAATACGACAGGGAACTGCCCGGAGCGTGGCGGTTTCGTGATTACGTCATCCGATCCTACAACGAAGACAAACCCTTCGATCAATTCATACGTGAACAAATCGCGGGCGATGAATTTGAACACCCAAGTACGGACGAGTTGATCGCTGCAGGTTTTCATCGCTTTGGCCCCGTTCGCCGCAATGCAGGCAACCCAGATATTGCGCTCAGCCGAAACGAAGTGCTCACAGAGCGCACAGACATCATCGGCTCTGCATTCATGGGAATCACCATGGGGTGCGCACGTTGCCACGATCACAAAATCGATCCCATCAGTCAAAAGGACTACTATTCCCTCCAGGCATTTATGGCCGCAACCCATGAGTACAATCACTTACTTGGTTCCAAGGAAGTTGTCGACGCCTGGCAGGCCGAAACGGACAATCTTAAAAAACAGATCTCAGAGGTCACCAAGAAAAAGGATATGGCCGAAGGAGAAGAGAAGGACGCCCTTAACAAGGAAATAGTCGCGCTCAATAAGGAACTTCCCGAGATGCTTCCCAGTTTATTATCCATCAAGAACGACTTTAAAGAACGCACCGAGGTACGAATTCTCCATCGTGGGTTATGGGAATTTAAAGGAGATCTCGTTGATCTAAGACCTCCCGAAATCCTGAACTCCAAGAACACATTGGCCCTTTCTCCGGACGAAACTCAGCCGAGAACGAAACTCGCAGATTGGTTAACCAGTCCCGAGAATCCTTTGACTGCACGCGTTCTCGTTAATCGCGTCTGGCAGAATCATTTCAGTAACGGCATCGTAAATACTCCGAACGATTTCGGTTATTACGGAGATCGACCCAGTCATCCGGAATTACTGGATTACCTGGCTACTCAATTGATAAAAAATGGTTGGCGCTTAAAACCATTGCACCGCCAGATTATGCTCAGCAGCACCTACCGCCAATCTTCGAACACTCCACCTTCGAAACTAATCCAAGAAACTGATCCCAACAATCGACTTTTATCGAGGTTCAATCGCCGCCGACTTCAAGCTGAGGAAATCAGAGATTCCATGCTGGCAGTTTCCGGTCGTTTAAACACCGAGATGTTTGGCGAAAGTATCATGCTTCCGGTCGAAGAGGAAATGATTCAACTCCTTTACAAGCCAGACCAATGGCAGGTCACAGAAAACCTGGACCATCATAACCGACGCTCCGTTTACCTGATTGCCAAGCGAAATCTTCGTCTACCTTTTATGGAAGCCTTCGACCAGCCCACTTTGCAAAACAGTTGTGCACGAAGAGAATCAAGTACCCATGCACCGCAAGCACTCGAGCTTCTGAACGGAGATATCGCGAATGAACTAGCTCAAGCGTTTGCTTTACGCCTACAATCTGAGTCCAACGGCCTTGCCGAGGATCAAATCAAAAAAGCCTGGTTGTTAGTGACTGGTAGACCTCCCGGAGAAAGCGAACTAAAATTGGCCAATTCATTTTTGAAAACTCAGCCGTTTAGTGAATTCACTTTGGCCATGTTTAATCTTAACGACTTTCTTTATGTCCGCTGACAAAGGATTCCAACATTTACCTCACAGTCTGCCTACCAGAAACAGGCGCGAATTTATTCGAGATGCTTTTTGTGGATTTGGGGGGCTTGCTTTGTCGTCGATGTTGCACGCCGAGCAGAAAAGAAATTCGTCATCGATCAATCCCCTATCACCAAAGACGCCTCATTTTCAGCCCAAAGCAAAGTCCGTCATTTTTCTCTTTATGTCCGGTGGTCCCAGTCACATGGAGACCTTCGATCCCAAACCACTGCTAAACAAACTTCACGGCCAGAAACGCCCGGCAGAATTTGGAAAAGCAGAATACCAGTTCGTTCAACCTGACGCCAAGTTGCTGGGAACGAAACGCACGTTCAAACAATATGGAGAAAGCGGCATTGAGGTTTCCGATCTCTTTCCACATACCGCCACCTGTGTGGACGACCTGGCCATCATTCGATCCTGCTACGGAGACAGCGTGGTTCACTCGGCCGCAGAATATGAGCTGTTCACCGGCCGCCTGACTCCAGGAGCACCCAGCATGGGTTCATGGATTACCTACGGTTTGGGTTCCGAATCAGATTCTCTCCCAAGCTACGTGGTCATGCCCGATCCCCAAGGTGCCCTACCCGCGGGTCAACCCATGTACACGCAAGGGTATCTTCCAGCCATTTACCAACCAACCATGTTTCGCCCAGGAGAAAATCCCGTGCTCAATCTCGATTTACCAAAGGGAGTGTCTCTAAAGGATAGAAAGGCCACGCTGGATTTCATAAACAATTTGAATGAGTCCAACCTTCATCAGGAAGATCACGAATTCTCTGCACGAATTAACTCCTATGACCTGGCCTTTAAGATGCAGACCGAAGCACCCGAGGTTTTAGACCTTTCGAACGAATCTCAGGAAACACTCGACCTTTACGGAATCGGTAAGGAACCCACTAACGATTACGGCCGACGCTGCCTGATGGCTCGAAAACTGGTCGAGCAAGGCGTTCGCTTTACAACCGTCGTATCGGGTGGAGGCACCGGAAACCTCATGTGGGATGCGCATGACGACATCGAGGAAAATCACCTTCGCATGGCAGCACATACTGATCTTCCAGTTGCCGGACTTTTAAAAGATCTGAAGCGGCGTGGCTTGCTTTATGACACCCTGATTGTTTGGGGTGGAGAATTCGGACGCTCGCCAGAAGCTCAATCCGGAGTCGGTCGCGATCATCACAATCTGGGATTTACCATGTGGATGGCCGGTGGGGGGATAAAAGGCGGACAAGTTGTGGGAGCAACGGACGAAATCGGCCTGCGAGCCATCGAAAAACCCTACCATTTCCGGGATATCCACAACACCATACTTCATCAACTCGGGATAGATCAGAATCAACTGACCTACCCGCATCTGGGTCGCGACGAACGCCTCACTTTCCTGGAAGGGAAATTGATCGAAGACATCATTTAACGCGCTACCAACTTCGTTGCCTTTACATGGTGGGCGAAATCAGGCAAAAGATCAGAATATTGCCAAACTAGACCGCCACTTTCCCAACCGACTCATGAAACGCAGCAGCATTACTGCACTTATCGCATTTATCCCCTGTTTTCTTTTTTCCAAGAAAGCATCCATTGACTATAGCCGGGACATCCTGCCTATCCTTTCGCACAACTGCTTCGAATGCCATGGACCCGATGAAGCGGCCCGCGAGGCAAATCTGAGATTGGACAACTCTGACGGTGCTTATGCAAATCTCGTTGGCGCAGTAGCTATCGCACCGGGAGATCCTGAGGGCAGCGAACTCGTATATCGGATTAATACGAAGGATGGAGACGAACGAATGCCTCCCAAAGACTCAAAGAAATCGTTAACCGGAGAAGAAAAAAAACTTCTGCAAGCCTGGATAAAAGAAGGAGCAGAATACGACGAGCACTGGGCATTTCTGAAACCAGAAAAAAGGACGCTTCCCAATCGCTCTAAACACCCCATAGACGCTTTCGTTTTAGACAGACTTAAGAAGGAAGGCTTAAAACCGTCCGAGCCAGCGGATCCTTATACTTTGGTGCGACGAATCTTTTTGGACCTCATCGGCCTTCCGCCCACTCCTCAAGAAATCGACACCTTTGTGCGAAGCCACAAAAAGAATGAAGGGAAAGCGGTTGATAATTTAATCGACGATTTGATGCAAAAACCCGCCTTCGGAGAAAAGTGGGCAAGACATTGGTTGGATGTCGCGCGGTATGCGGATTCAAACGGTTTTGAAAAAGATAAGCCTCGGGATCAATGGATCTATCGGGACTGGGTAATCAACGCCCTCAACGACGACCTGCCCTATGATCAGTTTTTGATCGAGCAACTAGCTGGCGACCTACTCCCAAACCCCACCCAGGAACAAATCATCGCAACGGGATTTATGCGTAACGGAATGATCAATGAGGAAGGCGCGATTATCCCTGAAGAATTTCGTCTCGCCGGAATAGTTGATCGTATGGACACATTTGGAAAGGCAGCCATCGGCCTCACACTTCAATGCGCTCAATGTCACTCGCACAAATTCGACCCCATCTCTCATGACGAGTACTACGGCCTATTTGCTTTCTTCAACGAAACACATGAAGCCAAATCCTGGGTCTACAGCGACAAGCAACTGGAAAAAATTGATTCCATTCGCCGGCAAGTAGAAGAGCTGGAGCAAAGCATTCGTGACCAAATCCCAACCTGGAAGCAGGACCTGGACGCCTGGAAACAGACCCAAATTGAGAACGCCTCCAATTGGAAAGTGTGGGACTCCAGCTTACAGGATTGGAATGGCGGGTTAAACCACCCGACCGAGCTCCAAGACCACAGCATCCTCACTTTGGGACACCCCTCAGTTTCTGGATTTTCCATTACTGAGGGACCGGCGAACTTGCCACGGGTCAGCGGAATGCGCATTGAAGCTCTTACCCATGGAGACCAGCCTTTCCAGGGACCTGGCCGCAGCTACTGGGGTACTTTCGCCATCTCGGAGGTGGAGTTGTTTCTTAAAAAACCAGGCGATGAAGATTGGAACGCCGTCGAATTGAAATCGGCATCGGCGGACTTTGAAACGGAAGTTTCTCCGTTGAAGAACTATTTTAAACACGAGGGGCTGGATCCGAATAAGGAAAGAACCATTGGCCCGGCCGGTTACCTGGTTGATGGCGACAAGAAAACTGCCTGGGCGCCAGACCGTGGACCTATCATCAGGCACGCCGAATCCGTAGCTGTGATCACGTTCAAGGAAGCGTTGGAGATTCCTGAGGGCAGTCATTTCAAAGTTCAACTCGTTCAAAACCATGGCGGTTCTGGCAATGGTAGGGAAAACCAAATGCTGGGACGCTATCGTTTTTCTTTTAGCGACGACGCCGACCCGTTGGCCCCCAGCTACCATCATGCGGCAACCCTCGCACTAGAGAAACATGAAGATGACTTAACTACGAAGGATGCCAATGCCCTATTCCGAGCGTGGATCGGATCGATCGATGAGTTGAAAGAAACGGTAGCTAAAATTGCCAAACTCGAAGCAAGCTACCCTGAGGCAATAACCAGCGTGCTTCATACCACAGATACACCCCCGGAACTTGCCAGGACAACTCATCTACTGGATCGAGGGGCTTGGGATAAACCAAAACAACAAATTGCCAGAACTACACCTGCCATCCTTCCTGCGCTTTCTTCAAATAATCCATCCCGGCTCGACCTGGCACTTTGGGTAACAGACAAAAACTCGCCAACCACTGCCCGCGTTCAAGTCAACCGAATCTGGCAGGCATGTTTCGGAAACGGACTTGTCGCAACGCCCGAAGACTTGGGAAACCGGACACCGAAGCCTGAGTATCTGGATGTTCTGGATTGGCTCGCAGTTGACTTTATGGAAAACGACTGGAGCCAGAAAAAACTGATTAAGACAATTCTCACCAGCAAGACCTATCAACAAAGTTCAATCATTTCAAAAGAGCATCTTGAAAAGGATCTTCGGAATACCTTCCTGGCTCGTGGACCCCGTTTTCGCACTGAAGCGGAAGTGTTGCGCGATGTGGCCTTGGCGGCCTCGGGACTGCTGACTCAAAAAATTGGCGGAGAAAGTATTTTCCCGCCCGTACCTGATTCGGTTATTAAATACAACTATGTGGTGCCAGATTATTGGTACGCCGCCACGGATGAAAACAGATACCGACGATCCTTATACATGTTTAAAAAACGTTCGATGCCAGATCCGGTGCTCACCTCATTTGATGCTCCCAATGGTGATGTATCCTGCACAAGTCGGGTAAGATCCAATTCTCCGCTATCTGCCCTCACCTCCTTAAATGAAACCATTTTTGTTGAATCCTCTCAGGCGTTGGCCCAACGAATATTAAAAGAAGGCGGAAATAGAGATGAGGAACGAGTGAACTATGCTTACCTGCTAACCACCGGACGACCAGCCACTGATTGGGAGACCCGGGAAATCCTGAATCTTATCGAATCACAACAAGAACGACTGGCCGAGGGCTGGCTTGGCGTTCGAGAAATAGCTTTTAAGGATACGGACAACATTCCGGAGTTGCCCGAGGGCGTGACTCCTCGCGATGCGGCTTCGTGGACTATTGCTTCTCGTGTCCTTCTAAACCTGGATGAAACGCTGACAAAGAATTAGTACGGTGGTAAAAGATAATGAGAGATTATAGAAAAATTGATCGGCAGAGCGGGGACGCTCTTGCCCTGCTATTTCAACCACAAAGAAGTGGGGCGACTGCGTCCCGCAGTGCCGAAAAGTCTGACTACCGTATCTAATCTGAAGAACGGGAAGCATTAAGGCATTGAAGATTTAAGATAGAACTGAGCGTCATGAAAAACGAAATACGACAAGAAAGTGCAACTATCCATACCCGCCGTTGGTTTCTTAGAAACTGTGGAGTAGGCATGGCAGGCTTGGCTCTGAACTCGCTTATGATGCGCGACGGTTTCGCAGCATCCGCGAAAGACTCCCTGGCTCCACGTGCGCCACACTTTGAACCTACAGCAAAACGCGTAATCTATATTTTCCAGGCAGGCGGTCCCAGCCACATCGATTTGTTTGATCACAAACCAGAGTTGATGAAGCGAGACGGCCAGCTACCTCCTTCCGATTTACTCAAAGATTATCGAGCGGCATTCATACACCCAAACTCCGCTCTCTATGGAACCGAATTTAATTTTAGTCGACAGGGAGAATGTGGTTTCGAAATCAGTGAACTGCTTCCGCATATCGGCAAGCATGTCGACGACATCTGCTTTATTCGCTCCATGCATACCGATGCGGTAAATCACGCTCCGGCGCAGATTTTCATGAGCACCGGTCACCAGCAGTTTGGTCGACCCAGCCTGGGCGCATGGAGTTTGTATGGTTTGGGAAGCGAAACCGAAGACCTTCCAGGTTATGTTGTTTTAACCAGCGCAAAAGGAACGAGCGGCGGTGCCAGCAACTACGGGTGCGGGTTCCTACCGACCATTTACAATGGTGTTCCTTTTCGTGGAAACGGGGATCCTATACTCTACCTGTCAAACCCCAAAGGGTATGATCAAAATGCTCAACGCGCCTCGTTGGATACCTTGAAACGGCTCAACCAAAGAACCCTGGATACAATTGCCGATCCAGAAACGGCTGCCCGTATTCAGTCCTACGAAACGGCCTACCGTTTGCAGACAAGCGCTCCTGAGTTGATGGACCTGGGCCAGGAATCCCAAGCGACCCTGGATGCATACATGATTAAAGATCCGAAAAAATCTGACTTTGCACGTAACTGTCTACTTGCCCGAAGACTACTCGAGCGCGACGTTCGATTTGTTCAACTATTCCACGAGGCCTGGGATCAACATGGGGACATAGTAAAAGGACACACAGATAACTGTGCAGATACCGATCAACCGGTAGCAGCTCTCCTTCAGGATTTAAAAGACCGCGATATGTTGAAGGACACCCTGGTTGTTTGGGGAGGCGAATTCGGTCGAACTCCGATGACCCAAAACCAAGGTAAGAACAATGGACGGGATCACCACAATAAAGCATTTACCATGTGGTTGGCAGGAGGCGGAGTAAAAGGCGGCTACACCCATGGTGCCACTGATGAATTTGGGTTTAATATAACCGAGAATCCGGTACACGTCCACGATCTCAACGCTACCTTACTCCATATACTGGGTTTCGATCACGAGAAACTGACCTACCGTTTCCAGGGCCGCGATTTCAGACTGACCGATGTGCACGGAAACGTCGTGCACGATATTCTAGCCTAAGAAAACAATGAAACATTTCCTCCCTATCTTCATGTTCCTGGTTACAGGGCTCTACACGTTTGCAGTGGACAAAAATCCAGACCTGAATTCCTTGACCGGACCCATTCGATTCGATTTTGACGACAAGGGTCTTTTTTCCAAGATGCTGCTAATCAGTGGTTCGAAACCTTCGACATTCAACATCTGGCCAGGTACAGCACCGGGTGAAATCAAGGAACTGCCCCCTGAAGCAGATACCACCAATTCAGATAGCAAAAAAATCGCAGGTAAAAGGCTCATAAGGCTAGGCAACGTATCTACTCCACAGATCACCATTTTCAAACCCGAACCGGCCATTGACACAGGAACATCCGTCATCATCGCTCCGGGTGGAGGTTTCAATATTCTTGCATACGACCTCGAAGGCACTGAGGTAGCCGAATGGCTAAACACTATTGGCGTAACTGGCATCGTACTCAAATACCGAGTACCGGCACGTAATGTAAATAACCGTTGGAAATCTGCCGTGCAGGATGCTCAAAGAACGGTTAGTCTTGTTCGAGCCGAAGCAGAGCGCATTGGCATCGAGCCGAATAAAATTGGTCTGATGGGATTTTCCGCAGGTGCTATGTCATCTGGATTAACGGCTCTTTTAAATGAGCGACAATACCCACCGATCGATGGGTACGATCAAGTCTCCTTTAAACCTGATTTCGTTGGCATTATTTATTTGGGCAGTTTTATTCACAATGAACCTGGAGTTGAAATTAGCCCGGATCTACCGCCATTCTTCATGGCTGTGGCCCACGATGACAGAGACCGAGCCATTGCAAGTGCGCTCAGCTCTACATCGAACTCAAAAAGGCCCAGGTTCCCGCAGAACTTCACATCTACGAAAGTGGTGGTCATGGCTATGGCCTACGACCTACCGACAAACCCGTCACTGGCTGGAATCATGCCATGGCCGGTTGGATGAAGCAAATCGGGATGCTGGACTAAGGTCGCAATCAATTGGGACGATATAGCGGATGGTCCTTCTGACCGTCGGAGACAAGAAAAACGATAAGATCCAGAACTTCTTCTTCGTTCAAGTTGTCAAGAAGACCAGGTGGCATCGTCGATACGGGCAATGCGACTGAACTTAATATATCCGAATTTTCAATCACCCGCGATTGCATCGGTTTTAAAACATTGGTTGCGATCAAAGTTTTTGATGAATCTTTTGACAGAATACGACCTGATACTGAATCGCCTCCTTTAAGGTGTAAGGTGATCATTTGATACTGATCAGAGATCGTCCTGCTCGGATGAATAATGGATTCAAGCAGATCATTCACAGTAAACCTTTGACCCACGCCAGTGAGGTTGGGGCCAAGGCTGCCACCCTCGCCTCCCATAATATGACAATTGAAGCAACTCGCTGCTGCAAACATCGTTTTTCCATTTTGAAAGTCGCGTTCGCCAAATCCTTTTTCAAGGCACTTTGCGATATAATCCAACTCCCAGATTCGTCCTGGACCTTGAGGCACCGGAAGGGGTTCATCTGCTTTTAATCCCTCCCAAAGTATTGCCAATTTTTCAGATTCTTTATCAGACAATGCATGCTGGGCTGTCTCGAGAATCTGTTCCCAATAGAACTTGTAACCCTTTCCTCCTTTCGAAGTGTTAATAGCTTCAATAACCAAACCGAAGTACCGTTGCCGTTGGGCCAAGGTCCAACCAGTGGTGATCCAGTTTAACATCTGAGCATGATGCATCCGCTCTTTCAAAGGTGCGGCTTCGAGCATATCCAAGACGCGAGAACCGTATCGAAAGTTCCGCTCTATAAGCTCTGATCCGGGGATAGTTTTCTCACCGTCATCCTGTTCCATGAGATTAAGTAAAGCGTCAATAGAGCTACTGTCGCCCAGATAGCATAAGACACGTGACAATTCCCGATTCACGCGGATGGAATCGTGAGGAAGCAAATTTCTTAGCGATCCCAAAAGTTCGCGACCTTCCTCACGGAGCTCACTTCTTCCTTTCCCAAAACAAACTTCAAGAATGCGAAGGGCCACGAGAAGTCCTTCTTCCGAAAGTCCGGCAAGATCAATGTCTCCAACAGAATCCAGGACATTCAATACATCACCCTCATTTCCTTGCCGTGCAAGAGCCAGAAGTGCTGGCAACCTGATCTGTAATTGATTCTCAGAGAATACTCTATCACGCCAACTTCTGCTTGGTTGAGATTCCAGAGCTATTCGGGCAGCGTATCGAATAGCTCGATCTTCATTTCCGAGGTAAGGCCAAACTCGATCGACCACTTTCGGGCTTTCCTTGCCGTGATAGCTTTCCAAAGAAATTCGAAGCTCTCGCGGGTTCCAGGTTACTTCAGGAACATAGGAATCAACAAAAGAATCCTGATCAGGACCTGCATACCAAATGCGATAAATTGCCGACCCCAGTTTTCTGCCCCCGACACTCACATAAAGGGCACCATCATTCCCCACCAACACATCGGTCAAGGGTAGTCCCGTGCCACTTAAAAATGTTTCGAAAGTAGCTTCGTAGCTAGCTCCCTTATTTTCCAAATGAACTGCGTAGACCGTCGCGTAGGTCCAATCCAACGCAAACAAAGCTTTTTGGTACTTCCCTGGGAAGGCTGTATCATAACCAAAGATTAATCCCGTTGGCGATCCAGGACCTATGTTTACTACTGGAGCCACACTATCTTCATAATAGTCGGGCCATTTGCCAGCATTCGCCCGCCACCCAAACTCCGCACCGCTAACGATATGACAAATCCTCGTTGGCCGGTAAAACGGCGAACCCAAATCGAATTCCATATCGGAATCGAAAGTAAAAAGATCGCCTGCTTCGTTAAACGCCAAATCAAACGGATTCCTCAAACCGCTGGCGACGACCTCCAGGTTCGATCCGTCGGGATCCATCTTAACCACCCAGGCTGCATCCGTAAATTCGGTGTTCTTAAAACCGGGAGGCATCAAATGATCAATGCCGGTGGTTGATACCGTTTTCCTGGTTTGGATCATTTCGGGAACAGGCGTATTATTGCCGCAGATCATGTATAACGATTCACCCTTTGGACCGATCACAATGCTGTGAGGGCCGTGCTCACCCGAAGCATCCAATTCAAGAATCTGTACCGTTTGATCAAATACGCCGTCTTTTTCCAGGTCCAACAAGCGTTACAATCCCGTGGACCAACTATCATTTTTATCGCTGACCGTTACATAAAGACTGTCAAATGCATAGAGGAGTCCCTGTGCCCAACCCATCAAACCAGCTTGCCCGCCAAGCGGTTCCATGTGGGATAATTCACCGCTTCCGATTTCCGAGGCGGTCACCCGATAGAGACCTTGTTTATGCTGAGTGCCGACAATTATCCTACCCTGACCATCAAGCGTCATGGAAGTTACCGAACCAACTTCCTTCGGAATACTTATCACTTTTTCGACTTTAAAACCAGGAAGTGTCTTAATACCGGCCGACTCCGCAGAATCCAACGGATGCCCGGGCCTGTACCAATCGGGAGTGCCCGTGTACGGGTTTTCCCGTTGAGAAAAAATGTGAGTGCTCGAAAACAGGAGAATGCCCAGAACCCCAAGAAATCGATATTTCATTAGACGTCTTTCCTAAGTTCAATCAACATTCCAACCATCAGTATTGCTCGACCTTAATCCGCAAAAACCTGGCATCGTTTGGAATATTGGATTCTTTGACGTAAAGCCGAACTCGATTTTTACCTAACTCAAACGGATCGTAGTAACTGTAGGTAAGGTTTTCCGGGATCACCATCCAATCGGTCAAATTCGCTGATACTTGCAGTTCGATTTCATGAGGCACAACCGGGACATCTAAATAACATTCAACGCCTATAGTCGGCCTTCCACCTTCCCTGCCAAATATACATTGAACCTGCATATCTTTGCTTAAATCAATAAGCGCGAAATCATAAAGAAAATGACGAGCCAATAGTTCAAATCTATCGCCCTCATAGGATTCAGGATCAATGGGTTGACCAGGATCCGACATCATAACCGTTACCCAGTCTTCATAAACAGTGTCCCAATCAGCTGTAGTCGCACTGCCTTCGAAATAGGTTTTCGCTTTAGCAAAAGCAGCTTTTCCAATGTTCGACCCCATGATTCGCCCTCGCAGATCATCAGCCCACACATGAATTCCTCCATACAACCTGGATATGCCTGCTTCATCTGCAGCATCATAGTAAGTGGCCCACGTCAGCGTGATATCTTCCTCGGGTCCGGTTTCAAACTCAAGGAATTCATGAGCAGGGGCAGTAAACGAACTGATGCCCCCCGGGAAATAAGGATCTCCGGTCATCGCTGTTAACACTTCTGCACCGGCTCGACTAAAAGTACTATGTCCAGATGTGTACGCCCCAAACGGCGGGGTCACAAAGGTATCGCGTTGATAAGGCATCCATTCAATGGCACGAATCCATCCGACTCCTCCAAACTGCGTATTTGAATTTTCCGGAACCCCTTGCCAGGCATAAATAGCGATTTCACCTTCACGTCCTTTAAGGTGCTCATGTCGCTCGCCTCTGCGAGTGCTATCGCTAGTAATCACTTCAATCAATCCAGGTTTTAAGGGTAAACCTTTCTCATGATACGAAGGTCCTCCCGGATCCGAACTCTGACCCAACCCTCCCATATAACGAATCATGGTTATCGGCCGAGAATAGTCGTATTTGCGTTTGGCGTCCCAACAGGCAATGGCCGAATCCGAAACGGCGGCATTCATGGCAAAGTAAACTTTTACATCCCATTCCAAATCATCAAGAGGTTCCCCTTGTCCTTCAAAACGTTTTTCAAATAGTTCATGGTCAGTTACATAATTCGCCACCGAATTCCAATGACCTGGGGGCGTTTCTGAATCTGGCCCATCGGCCCAAAACTCAGCCAGTATCCTGCCATAATCAGCACGTAATACCACATTTTTCTGATAGGGTTGTCCGGTGTAAGGATTTTCCAGGTACCCTGTTCCATCATTCGTCCCAAGTGAATTGTTATGACGTGAGGCCGGGGAGACATCAATCATTACATCATCAGACGGATCCAACCAACTTGAATACTCGATAACTTCCAACGCCGCTTCTTTGAATGTTTGATCACCGTCTCCGCCGAGATAAGGAGGAGGACCAGGATCACTATATACATCATTCGGGTCCTGACGGATTAACGCAAAGGGAGTAACGCCTCCCCAATTAGGACCTAAAAAAGTCTGTATGGCCCGGCCAAGCACAAGTCCGTTTTGTAAGACCAGGTGATCAAAGGCCAATGGCTGCCAGTGATTGGGATCAATGACTTCGATCCCGGGAAATTTAAATACAAGGGATACCGTTCTGTTCACAGATAGGTAGCCTGTTTGATCTGCATAGCCATTTAGCTCATTGGCTCCATCTGACCATCCAAATGCCAGAATTTTCGCTGCAATCCGGTTTCCCACGGCAGACGGAGAATTTCCTACGACAGAGATATTCTCAGGATCGTATCCTAACTGTTCAAATCTCTCGGTTAAAGCGGGTGCGGTTATTTGTACACTTGGAGAGAGTCTGAAACGCGATCGGAGGACGCGATAGGCCGCATACGAGATCGCCTCGTTGCGAACAGCGAGGATCGCATCCTTATTGTTACCGAAAACACTCAAGTCGAGATTCTCATCAGCGATATAAGGAACCGATTTCCCAGTGGTATCATAAACAGTCCATGCATCCCACATGGCACTGGACAGACTAAACAAATTCCTCGAATGAACGGTTGGTGCCGGATAGTCTAATCGAATAGCATCCAGGAGTTCATCCATCCATTGCCTGGCAATGGATTTGTCAAAATTCCAAGGGCGGATACTAATCCGCGCATGCTCGGAGTAGGCCTTACCCACCTGGTTAGTAGCGGTGGCATAATATTTCCCGGCATCATTAATATCAACGGACGTAATAATGAGCTTCATTTCAGTCTTTCCAGCAAGCAATGCGCCGTTGTGAAACCATTGCATGGTAGCAGATTGTCCGTTTTTCAGAGCTACCTCTAACTCAAGGCTATCCCCAGGACGAAGTATTTGACGCTCGGGTTGTTGAGAGAACTCGGGAATACTTTGAGCCTGCGCTACATTCGGCAGCACAGAAACAAATATCATTAAGATCGTGGGAAAAAATCCACACGATGACCAACCTCTGATTCTAATGAGATCCATTTATTTTGACCATCCAGATTTTTTTACAAGGAAACCGACCGTTTGAAAAGGTATTGTCTAACGGTTTTAGGCGGAGACTGTCAACTTAGGGCCTCAATAAAACCAAATTTTCAAAAATATACTTACGTCGCAGGATTCAAATACCTACGGCCATTTTTGGCAAATCAGAATCCGTAGAAATACATATTAAACGGCAATACTTACCATAATTAGCGTCTACAATATTCTTACATATCAGGCCGAGACCAGGATCATTCTGACAAATTATGTAAAATAGAGCCTAATTCTAAGGCATTTATCCTGAATTATTTTAATTTCAAGTGTCATAGGTATTGCTTTTGGTCGAACTCACATCATTGATCCTTCACCATGAATACCCAATTAGACCGAGAGTATGTCGCACAACTTTCGAAATGCTCTCCCGTTTATCAAGAAATGATGGCGGAAAGAACACAGATCGATGAGCATAAATGGCTCGAATCTGAAAAAATAGGCAGGGATATTGGGTTCGAAAAAGCGCTTCTCAGTTGGGTACGTCATCACAAGCATCAATGGCTCAGGTACCGCAGGATTAAACCGACCGGTAATGATTAGGACACAGCTTCCCGTCGAGCCATCTTGCCCTCATAGGCATGGATAATCTCCAATTTAATTTTGGAAATATCAAAAGGCTTCGGTAAAAATGCATTCATACCGATCTCCCGGGAAGCCTGTAAGTTTTCATCGGAAGTAAAAGCGGTAATAGCAACTATCCGGGCGTCTTTAACTTTATCGCCTGCTTCACCCGAGCGAATCCGTTGAGCCGCCTCAAGACCACTCATGTTTGGCATTTGCAAATCCATAAGAATTAAATCGTAAGGTTGTTTCTTAACCTGAGCCATCACTCCCAATCCATCCAAAGCAAAAGCGGCTTGGTAACCTAAACGCTCCATCAATGTTTCCAATAGACGCCGATTGATGCGGTTATCTTCAGCAATCAGAATTTCAATGGGAAAGGATTCGGCAAACTGGACACCTTCCGGACCTTGAGCCAATTGTACTGAAGAGTGGTCGATTTCCATCGGCTTGAGTTTCAAGTTAAATGAGAAAGAAGTTCCTTTTCCCAATACGCTCGTTGCGCTCAACGTCCCTCCTTGAAGCAGGCATAGTCTCTGGCAAAGAGACAGCCCCAGTCCTGGCCCATTGCCATTCCCGGGCTCCAATTGTGTAAAAGGCTTGAAAAGAGCATCCAGTCTTTTACCGGGAATGCCTGGTCCCGAATCGCAAACTTCCCCCTTTAATTCCCAAAGATTTGCGGTATTGTTGAAATCAGCTGAAAACTTAAAAGTTATAGATCCATCATAGGTAAACTTCACCGCATTCTCCAATAGAGGTGCGATCACATCTCTAAAACGCTTCTCATCGCCAATCAGATAGTCTGGGATCGATTCTGAAATCTCGCGATGGATCAAAATATTTTTTTCTGCCGCTAATTGCTCAAAGTGTTTCAGAACATTATCCAGAACCTCAACCGGTTTAAACGGTGACGACTCAAACTCCATTGTCCCAGTCTCTGCTCGTGTAAAGTCCAACACGCGATCAATAAGATTCATCAGATCCAACCCGGCACGTCCAATTTGATTCAGATGTTTAAGCTGATCGTTTGTCACCTGGCTCTGAGAAACCAGGTTTGTAAAACCCAATATCCGATTAAGCGGGTTTTTCATTTCCTCGCTAATCACTTTTAAGAAAACAGATTTCGCCTGATCAGCCGCGTCAGCAATTTCTGCTTCCATACGTGCAAGCTTGGCTTCATCCCCTTTGACCTTAGCCTCGGTGATATCTTCTTTTACCCCAAAATACCTTAACAGATTTCCTTCAGCATCCTTGATCGGTGAGATGGAGACCAACTCCCAGAATAACTGTCCGTCTTTTTTCCGATTTTCTAATTCACCACGCCAAACACGACCACTTGAAATGGTTTCCCAAAGATCTGAGTAAATGGCCGGATCCATATTTCCAGATTTTAAGAGACGGGGATTCCGACCAACCACGTCATTCGAAGAATATCCCGTGACTTCACAAAAACGAGAGTTCACATATTGAATATTTCCATCGAGATCAGAAATAACGATGGCGCTGGGACATTGAGCCATCGCCTGATTGAAGGATGAAAGTTGCTCCTGCAACGTAGCCACTTCCTCACCACTAAGACTTGCAGCTGTTCCCGTTTCTGCTTGAACCCCATCCGTGACATCCTTCGCTAAATCCTTGATACGCTGGGGATTATTCCATAAATAAAGGTTCTTCGCTATTTTTAGTGGATCAATATAAAGCAGGCATTTTGAGTTTACCGGCTACGAAGTAAAGC
>JAQBYJ010000079.1 GCA_027622555.1 Verrucomicrobiota bacterium | reverse complement strand
AAGTGCCAATAAAAAGTGTTACCGATGTCCTTAGAAGATCTGTTACCGATGTCCTCGGATCATACCCCCAGAAGCCATGATTGTTGATCGGATTCTGCGCAATGATGGAAGTTCCTCCGGCTGGAATCTCTGTTGCCGCCGGTAGGTTTGTGGTTCCGGATACAATGCCAGCGATCAGCAGTAACGAACGAAACCATCTATTTGGCGTAGCAATCATACCGGCAAATTCTCCCCACGTGCGGCTATCGTCAGGCAAGCAATTTTTGTTTTTAATTTTTGCAAATCAACGTCCCATTCCTGAGATCGTTTGCAGCGTAGGGTGGCTTTTCTTTAAATTAATTTTTCGGCAGCAAGCTACCTCCTACAGATGGGTTTTGGTTGTTTATTGTAGGAGGTAGCTTGCTGCCGATTCGTTGGTTTTAAATCTTCCACAAATTCTCACCGTAGGACCATCCCTTGCGGACCGGCTCTTTGATCAGGTGGCTAAGTCCTGGAACATTGGTAATTTCCATTTTCTCCGCATCCCATTCAATCCTGTGCCCCTGTCTAATCGCCAGCGTACCTAATAGAATGACTTCAGTCAATGGAGCGGCGTAATCAAAATTCGCGCCCGCCCGAGGTCCTTCTCCTTTGATGTCGCGGAAGAGCTCCAACCGCGGACCTCCTTCGACTCTTGGAAGCGTTCTCTTTTTCAACACGTCCTTGTAATCATACATCCTTTCCCGTGGCCAAAGCTGCGGACTCACCGGGCGCATGTCTTCGTGGAAAACCGTTTCCTTCGAGCCCACCATATACATGCCATTGCTGGGGAGCTCTTTCATGCCCTCCAGTTTTGGGGGACGCGGGCGGCCTTCCCACCAATGCAGGGTTACGGGTGGTTTGGTTCCCCGTGCCGGGAAATGGAAGGTTACGTGGGCACCAAAGGGTGTGAATTGTTTGTTTGCGGGCTCATCGAGTTCCACATCGACAGCGGTTGGAAGGCCCAGGTCAAGGGCCCAATAAGGTGTATCTATGCAGTGACATCCGATGTCCCCGAGGCATCCCACACCGTAGTCCCACCAGGCGCGCCATTTGGTGGTGACATAATCGGTGCTGAAAGACCGCTCCCTGGTTTGCCCTTGCCAGAGATCCCAATCCACATCTTTGGGTGTTTTTTCCCGTTTGGGTGGAATACTGTCGGGCTTGATAAACCACGGTGCTCTTGGACGATCGGTCCAGCAATGCACTTCGCGGACCTCTCCGAGGACTCCGTTGTCATACCATTCCTTGATCAGGCGAGCTCCTTCGAACGTATGGCCCTGATTTCCCATGACGGTTTTTACTCCGTAGTGTCGGGCCGCTTTTTGCAAAGTGCGCAGTTGCCAGATGTCGTGAGCCAGAGGTTTTTGCACAAATACATGTTTCCCGTATTCCATGGCCGCCATCGCAATGGGGAAATGCGTGTGATCCGGTGTGGATACCTGGACCACATCAATGTCCTTATGCATTTTGTCCAACATCCGGCGAAAGTCGGTAAATTGTTTGGCCTGAGGGATCTCGGCAACGGTCTGTGCGGGATTGCGGTCTCCCCAGATCGCCTCATCCGCTCGCCAGTCTACATCACAGAGAGCCACGATATTTTCAGTAAGTCCGTCTTTTACGGCGGCATTTCCCATATGCCCAATGCCCACGCAAGCGACGTTTAATTTGCTGGCAGCTGAGGCATGGTGAGCTCCCTGAGCCAGGTAGGGAAAGGCCAGAGCTCCGGCGGTTCCAACGGCCATGTTTGATACAAAATTTCTGCGGGATATAGGGTGTTTCATAATTGATCGCGTTGATAAGGATTAAAGCTACCTCCATTCGACGATGTCAAAGATCTTAAACGATCCGGCATTATCCTGAACTTGATCATTATCTTATTCCTGATCTACTGCCCTCCTACACTTTATTTGTCCTGAAACCCAATAGGCCTCTAAATTCACCCAACCATCACATGAGTAATATGAAAGCGCTTGAGCTAGTCGAGTACGAGAAATTTGAATTTAAGGAAGTTCCCCTTCCGGAAATCGCACCCAATGAAGTACTGGTTCGCGTGGCTGCATGCGGAATATGCGGTAGCGATGTCCACGGCATGGACGGTTCAAGTGGTCGCCGAATCCCGCCTATCATCATGGGACACGAAGCGGCCGGAACGATTTCAAAACTGGGTGATGCGGTCGATGCCTCCAAATGGAGTGAAGGCGATCGGGTGACTTTCGATTCGATGATCTATTGCGGCAACTGTTATCACTGTAATCGTGGTGAAACCAACCTCTGCGACGATCGGATGGTCCTGGGTGTGTCTTGTGGTGATTATCGTCGTCATGGTGCCTTTGCGGAATACGTAACTGTTCCTAGTCACATTTTATATGCTCTTCCGGATTCGATTACTTTCGAGCAGGCTGCGATGGTTGAAGCGGTATCGGTTGCCGTACACGCCGTTGAAAGAACGCCGGTTCATTTGAATAATTCAGTAGTTGTGGTCGGCGCGGGGATGATTGGCCTCCTCTGCTTGCAGGCAGTCAAAGCTGCTGGTTGCGGAAAAACCTTTGTAGTAGATCTCGACGAATCTCGCCTCGAAGTAGCCAAACAATTTGGAGCAGATTTCTGTCTCAATCCATCCAAGGTGGATGTTATTGAAACGATTCTTGCCGAGACACACGGGAGAGGAGCCGACCTTTCGATGGAAGCGGTTGGAATAACTGCCGCGACGAAGACAGCCATCGGTTGCTTGCGAAAAGGCGGAAGCTGCACCTTGGTTGGCAATATCGCGAAGACGGTTGAGATGCCCTTGCAAGAGGTGGTTACTCGACAAATTACTCTAATTGGAACCTGCGCCTCCTCCGGTGAGTATCCTGCCTGCTTGGATCTTATGGCGAGCGGCAAGATAAACGTGGGCCCGCTCATCAGTCAGGTCCGTCCTCTCGAAGAAGGCGGTGATTGGTTTGCGCGTTTGCACAAAGGCGAAGCTGGACTGACTAAAGTTATTTTGAATCCTTAATAAGGAACCACAAAAAGCGAAAAAGGCGTAAAAATCCTGAAAGTCTCGTACCTCAATTTTATGTTTTTTGCGCTTTTTGTGGTTTCAGAAAAACATCACTCATGATTAATACCGGCATTATCGGAACAGGCAAAGTTGCCCATCTGCACGCTTTGGCCTTGCAGCGTAATCCCAACAGTAATTTCACTGCAGTTCTCGGACGCAGTCCAGATCGCACGCAAGCTTTCGCCGATCAGTATGGCGTCAAGGCTTACACCGATTTGGAAACCTACTTGTCAGAAGCAGGTGTCCAGGCATCCACGGTTTGCACGCCTCACCCTGCACACGTTGACTCCGCCGTCGCGGCGTTGGAATCGGGCATGCACCTCTTGATTGAGAAACCCTTGGCCTCCTCTTTGGAACATTGCGATGCGATGCTTGATGCCGCCAAGAAAGGAAATGCAAAGCTCGGCATGTGCTGCCAGCGCCGATTTTACGAACCGGTCATCCGGGTCAAGGAAGCAGTTGATTCCGGGAAGGTCGGCAAACCGATCCTCGGCATGGTAACCATGCTAGGTTGGCGAGACCAGAACTACTATGACTCTGATCCCTGGCGAGGTTCCTGGAGCGGAGAGGGTGGTGGAGTACTGGTAAATCAGGCGGTTCATCAACTCGACTTATTACTTTGGTTTATGGGTGAAGTCGACGAACTCTGTGGTATGTGGGGTAATCTCAATCATCCCGGAATCGAGGTCGAGGACACGGCCGTTGCATCTATCAAATTCAAGAGTGGTGCGATGGGCCACATCCTGGTAAGTAACTCTTTTAATCCCGCCTTGTTCGGCAAGGTAAGCGTGCTGGGATCCACCGGTGCCAAGGTAGGGGTGCAAACCGATGGCGGACAGATGTTCATTCCCGGTATGGCTGCCATCACCGAACCACCGCTCAACGATTTCTGGACGGTGCCCGGCGAGGAACATATGCTCGAGCAATTCAGGGCGGAAGACACCGAGCAATTTCAAAGTATCAAACCCGAAGAGCACTATCATCAGCTTCAGATCGATGATTTCATCGACGCGGTTGAAAACGACGGTGAACCCGGCACAACCGGCCAGGAAGGCCGCAACGCCGTAGAACTTTTTACCGCGATCTACCGTAGCGGCCGCGACGGCAAGTCCATAAAGTTTCCTCTCCAGTCCGAAACCGACCGCGACGACTTTGATGGGCGATTGAAAGACTAGAAAGGTAGGGCTCGATCGCCGACTGTGTCGGGTCGAAGCTTTCAGCATAGCCTGAGCGAGCCGTCGTAGAAACGGCGGTTTGGGCCTACCGCCCTACCTGTTTCAGCGAACAGAATAAGGTAAATATGCTCTAATCTCCTCTGGGATCGTATGACGGCATCGCGAGGACGCGATTTCCCTGCCATAGGTTTATCGGTAGGGCCAGAGCTTCCAGCTCTGCCGCTGAAGTATATCGTAAACATCAAAGGTGTTTCCACCATTGTTATTTCGGCTGCAGCTCACTGAGATAAACTTTCTTCTGCAAAGATACCTCTCCTGCATCGTCTCGAATCTGAAAGCGGATGACTGGGTCAAGTGCATTCCAGTCGAAATCAATGGTGCCAAAACTGGTTGTCCAATTTACCGTGCCGATGCGGTAGCGATTGGTCCAATCCTCAAGTTTCGATTTGGTCACCTGGGTGAGCCCGCTGCAGGTTAAATCGTAAAACGGATAGCCCGCACCACCATCCATCATGGAGAGTTCTCCTCGGTGGACGTCCCCGCTGACGAATAGTACGCCTGCAGCAGCCGTGTCGTAGATCAACTGGTAAAGTCGTTCCCGTTCGTGGGGAAGGTTCATCCATTTTTCCGAGTCGTGCTCTTCGGAAATGACCTGAATGCTGGACGCAATGATTCGAACGTGAGCGGGAACGCGAAGTTGTTCGCCCAACCATTTCCACTGAGCTTCTCCAAGCATGGTCACGCTCGTATCCTCACTAGGTAAGTGTACCTCTGCCAGGGACTGGTGGCTTTGGTTTTAAAGGTCCCCGGAAGTAACGGGTGTCGAGCAAGATGATTTGCACACGTTTTCCTTTTGGACCGAAGACTTTGGCGTCGTATATACCCTCACGCTGACGTCGGGCGGATTCTACCGGTTCGTTGAAAAAATCGAGAAACAGTTTTTGGGTTTCAACCTTCATGGATATTCGTTTCCTGCATCGTCTGCACCATAATCGTGATCATCCCAGGTTGCTAGAATGGGAACACTTGCACGCAGTTTTTGATATCCGGGTTTGGCCGCGAGCTGTGCGTATTTCCTCCGTATTACGTCCATGTCCTTTGAGTCACCATAAATGTTGTCACCGAGAAAAACAAACAGGTTTGGTTTGCTGGCGAGAATGGGTTCCCAAATGGGCTGAGGAAGATTTTGTTTTGCGCAGGAACCGAGGGCAATCCGCGAAAGAGTCATGTTCTCATTCGCAGTTACCATGTTTCCCAGAAGGAGACCGGCAGAACTAAGAAACAAAAGTTGGAAAGATCTAAAAAATGAGTAACTGCTCGCCTGGAAATCAGAAACTTTGAGTAAGCCTGAACTGAAAGTCAAAGCGCTTACTTTATCGTGAACCCCTCAACGAAGTCGCCCCTGAGTAGCGTCGTTCTGGGCTTTGATAACTCACCTCGTTCATTGTTATAGAGTCGTTCGGAAACGATATTCACGGCCACCTCAGCCATTTCCTCGTGACATTGGCGGTAACCTGAACAGCCGTCTGTTCGCGATGACCAATTTAGGACCATGTATCCAAAATCTTTAGGCACCTTGTAACCAAGGCTCTGAAAGTAGTCCAGAATCTGAGAGCGAAAGGCGATAATTACATCGGGATTATGTTGTCTATACCAATAATGCATGGACTCGAAATCGCTGCTTTCAAACAACAGTTCTGGTTTGGGAATCCGCAACATAGGTACCGTATTTTGCTTTTCGATCACTCTATCCTGATACTCGAGAAAGCCAGCGTTCCACATGTGGCCGCCGCGCATTTCGTTTTCCGAATCGGTTATAAATCCAATACGCCGATACCCTCTATTGGTGAGGTAGTCCAATACATCCTGCATGCATCTAAAGTTGTCGTAAAATACACTTGGGATGTTCCCTAGAGAGTCAGACACACCGATCGATGCGACGGCGAATTGGGACCAATCCAAGTCGAGGTTCATGTTGGAAAATCTCAACGGTCCGAGTACCAGTCCCGCTACTCCACGGCTCATCAATACCTGCTGAATTCGATCCCCAGAATAGTATGCTAAATCAAACTCGAGGAAATCAAAGTCGAAACCCAACTCTTCGGACCTGCGCTTTGCTCCTTGAAGAAAGCGGCTTTGAATATGCCATTCCACATGTTTGTCTTCCAGTTCTTCATCGTAGAACGTACTCAAGAAAGCGATGGTTGGCAGTGTTCCTTTTCTATTTTTCGACTGCCGGATCTTCGCCATGTTGGCTGTCACCAGGGGGTTCTGCCGGTAACCTAATTCGAGAGCGATATCCTTAATTCGCTTTTTTGTATCTTCGGGAATTCTGGGGCTGTTTCTTAAAGCAAGGGATACGGTCGCTTTGCATACGCCCGCTTCTTTGGCGATATCGGCGAACGTAGGTCGTCGTTCCGGTTCATGACTTGGGGAATTGTTCATAAAGCCAATTTTGGAAAATTGAGGTTTAGGAGAAAATCACAAAATACACCCGTGAAGAGGGCGTCAACGGCGAATGACTTGGAGATGGATTATAAAATGTTCTAATTTCTGACACCGATTTTTCTGTAGAATTACATAGGTGCGATCCGCTTAGAACCTACATTCGTTGTCAGATTAACGTGGGAGTTGAAACTCTCAAGGATCAGACGATTTTTGATGTCTGCATGAGAGGGTGAGTTCCACAGGTCGTTAAACTCCCAAGGATCCTCGTCCAAATCGTATAGCTCGCCAAGGCCAGCATCATGATAGACGCTGAGCTTATAGCGTTCATTGCGGTACATCGTAGCGAAACTCCCGGTGCCCCCGGTGAAATGCGAATCAAGGGCGTCGAAATATTCGCAACGGGCGCTCTCGCGTATTCGGTCACCAGATTCATCTCCATTCAAAATGGGTAAGAGATTTCGCCCTTGATGATAGATCGGGATTTCAATTCCAGCGATGGCTAGCAATGTGGCGGAAAGATCTACCAGTTCAACCAAGCCCGAACACTGTTTGTTTGTATTGAAGTGTTCTGGAAAAGCGAAAATCAGCGGCACCTTTACCAGCCCTTCATAAAAACGGCAGCCCTTAAACATGAGCCCATGGTCACCCAGAGTCTCTCCGTGGTCTGAAGTGAAAATGATTACGGTGTTCTCTCGCTGTCCTGTTTCGTCGAGTGTTTTTAGGATACGTGCGAGCTGATCGTCGATCTGAGCAATCATGGCGTAGTATTTCGCCTGGGCACACTTTGCCTTGTGACCTTCGGGACTTTTTACTTCACCCTGAAAATCGACGGCTTCGAGAGTCTTTTGATGTAGAATGTCACTCTCTCTAAAGTGAGGCCCGGGCATGTCTTCTGCTTTGAAACCTTGAGAGTATTTTTCAGGTGGAATAAATGGGGGGTGTGGATCGTACACATTGATGTTTAACATCCAGGGTTTTCCATGATCGCGCGTTATGTAATCGATCGCGCAATCGGAGGCCCATTTGGTTTGATGGAATTCGGGTGGTACTCGTTGTTCCGAATTGCGCATCGTATCCAGATCCTTGCCTTGAGCTCTCAACCAGTCCGCATAAGCGTGCGTTCCTTCCGGCCAATCATCGCGAGGTGCGTGCGAATGCTGCCAGTAATCGAAACCATCGTCCAACCGAGGCTCAGGTCGCCTGCCTCCGCTCACCAAATGAAATTTCCCGATCATGCCACAGGCGTATCCCGAGTTGGCGATCAGTTTAGAAATAAGCGGTGTATCTTCAGGGAAGGTGTCGTTCCCATTTCGTGTATTTCTTGCACGACTGGGATAGAGGCCGGTCATGATACTGGCCCGGCTAGGGGTGCAGATTGGGCTTTGGCAATAGGTGTTGGTGAAACTCACCCCGTTTCTCACCAGACCGTCCAGAGTCGGTGTCCGCACGTACGGATTTCCCAAGGCACCTATCGTATCAAACCGCTGTTGATCCGTGCAGTACCAGAGTATATTGGGTCTCGTCATGTGTTTATTTATTGAGGAATTATTGCCCTACGTTTGACCCCAGGACGAAGACTCAAAGCAGATTCGTTTTCAGGAAAAGGCCATGACTGGATTTGCAAAAGGCTCAACTTGTTTTGGTGAAGCCATTCGACAGTATTTTGTGAATAAGAATATATATACAATTAGGTCTGAACCATGAGAGTTATAACAAAGTCGTTCGATAGGCGGTGGTGATCCCGCAGGATTATAACAAATCAAATCTCACCGAAAAGACAGTTCGCCGGTGTTCGTTGGAATTTCCGCGGGTTCGGAAGAAGAACGTATTGCCAGCGTTTTCAACATTCACTCCAAAGGTGGTTGGTGTGTTGAAGAGGGTCGTTTCGTAACGGGCAAACAGATCATACTCCGTGTAGCCATCTTCAATGACCCACCGGTTGGGAGATGTAGGCGACTGAGGAATGGGTCCTTCCGCGATTACTATTCCACCGCCAAACCTCAGGCCTGTCAGTGGGCCTTCAGTTACTTTATAACTGGTCCAAAGCGAGTAGGAGTGAGGTGCAGCGCCTTCCAGGCCGAGGGGCGGTAACGAGGTTGGTGGCAGATCGGCATGTGCGTCCATGTAGGTGTAGGCGAAAGTGGCTTGCCAATTCTCGGTGGGGGTGAAGAAGAGTTCGACTTCTACTCCCTTGCTGACGTCATTGGTAATTTCATCGCGGTTGGCTCCAAAATCCGGATCGAAGGCGGTTTTCAGGACGTTGCTTTTGGCGATGTCAAAATACCCGATACTTCCGGATAAAATTCCCTCATAAAGATCCATTTTGATCCCAGCTTCGTAGGCTCTCCCGGTTTCAGGAGGGCGATTCTTCAAGGTGTCCGGATCAATAGCTCTATTTCCAGCGTAGGAGGTGGCGTAGTTCACGAAGCCGGCAAAATCCTCGGTGAAATTATAAACAAAACCGGCTTGTTCGGAAATGTCGTCTCCCTTAAAAGGTTCCGGAGCCTGACCACCGGCGAAGGCAGGCGTTTCCTCAACGTCGGTGAACCGAAGGCCCAATAACAGATGTGCCTGGTTGTCACCGAAGGTAATAAGATCTGAAACGTTCGCGGTAAATACATCGGAGGTTGTCAAGCCATTGGTGGTTGTGCCGGAACCGAAATCCTGGACGAAACCGAGAGGAAGAAGATTATCATTCCAGTAATCAATCCCTTCGGCGATGGCATCGGCTTCGGAGATTGAATGCGCTCTAAGAATTTCATCGGCGGTAATGGTCTGCCTGATTTGGGCACTTGGATTTTCGGCCGCCCACTTTACAATCCAGGCGCGTTCTCCTCCATTCGCGTTTCGGAGTCTATTATTGACGCTGAGGTTGTTGTCGTCGAGGAAGCGCGCTCCAAAGCTGAAGCGGTTTTTGACCTCCCCGGTATAAAATTCCTTAAAGCCCTTTAAGGAATGTACATTCGTGTTGCCGCTACTGGCATCGTATTGGAAGAAAGTATGTTCAAACCCATTATTTTGCGAAAGGAAGGTATTGAATATGCGACCGTAACCTCTACTTGCCTGGGTGGAATAGGTAAAGAGATACTGCAGGCTGAAACCTTCAAACCACATGTTTATGCCAGTCTGCAAAAAATCGTTATCTCGATTGATAAAGCTCTCCGGGACGCCCCCGGTGTAATTATGAGGCATAAAAGGACTGTTGCGACGAATCTTCTTTTCACTGATTGTCTCTACCACATCGTCGAAATCACCATCGCCATTTATGTCCTCTGGCTGAAGCTCATTGAAGATGAATGCGCTGCGGACGGACTGTGTTCCCCGGGACTCGAGTGTACTTCCAGAAAATACCAGCTCTACGTTCTCATTAAATGAATAATTTGCCATGACTCCAAGATCATGGGAATCATACCCCCCGGGGGATTTTCGCCAACCGTCGTATTCCTCGTAGGACCCGATGACTCGAATATTCAATTTGTCGTTCATAACTCCTCCCAGATTGGCGTCAAAGGAGCTTTCCAAAAAGCCAAAGGTACCTATTTTCTGCGTGAATTGGAGGTGATCCTCAGACAATGCCCGTTTGAGCATGACATTGATAAGCCCTCCGGGATCGGATTCACCGTAAAGCGCGTTGGGACCCTTCACCACTTCAATTCGGTCAACCAGATTGGTGGGTATATCCTCATTGGCCTGGATACCGTTTATCAAAATCTCGCGTGTTGTAAAACCGCGAACCGTGTAAAGGGACCGACGAGCGACGATTTCGGATCGTTGAGTTTGCCTCACTGAGGTGGTATAATCCATGGCCTCGTTAAACTTCCCCACCAGATTGTCCTCGAGAAATTCCGCTGTGATCACGTTGGTCGTAAAGGGCAAATCCCGCATGTCGGTGGCGATGCCAATCCCCGACATGGTTTGTTTGGCCTGGTAGCCATTGTCTTGCTCAACACTCACCTCGAAAGGATTTAAATCATAGACCGGTGCATTTTCATTTTGAGCAGACAGGCCAGGGATCCAGCTAAGGATTCCGCATAGAGTAACAATTAGGGAGGTATGGTATTTCGTTATTTTTAGGTTCATGATAAGGGAGATTATAGTTCTTGGTATTTGTGTAGAGTGAACCGCCCGGAGTGGAATGGATTATTGTAAATTCGGAAGAGATGCATGGTATTTGATTCCCTGGAGCATTTTTTCTTTTTGGGCGGGGTGGTAATTACCAATTAGGATTATAATATCCTAAAATAAAATGAAGTTGTTGCTAAACACGTTTAACGAATACGCGTTTGAGGATTTTCTTCCGTTTAGATTAGGGTAGCATGATTGATCCGGTGTAGTTGTCCTGGGTTAAATATTCTCAATGCATGAAGCTCTTATTTTCTATTGTCATTTCTGTCTCCACTGTTCTTTGGCTTTCATGCACCAAACCGGCCGATAATAGTTTACCGTCCTTTAGAACTGACATCACGAGGACATGGGTCGGTCCGGGTTATTGGACCAATCCCTTGATGAACTGGCAGCTGTCAGATGGGCGGATCGAGTGTACGCATGGAGGTCTGGTAAATGAGGTGCATGCATTGACTCATCAGCTTATTGAAGGGGATGGTGCGTTTCACATGCAGACCAAGACCGGCTTGATGGACAGGAAGGATATATCCACCGGGGAGGTTGTTTTTGCCGGCTTCAAATTTGGGGCGGTGGGGCACCGCAATGATTACCGTTCGAATATTTACTACGATATCGAGTCGGGCTTTGCCGAGGAACTCATGAGAGAACCGCCCTTGCAGGCAGGCATCTCTTCGGACGGCAGGTTGGTAATAAACTCCAAGTATTCAGCGGAAGTCCTAACTCCCGGGGACATAAAAGAGTGCCTTTTGAACCTTGAAGTTTCGTGCACCGGAAATGTGGTCACGATTCTTCTGACTGTGGATCGGGCCAATGGTGAAACCGCTGCCCTTGAAGCGCAAGTGGAACGCGAAGCATTGGCCGGAAACGTAGCGCTTGCCTGTCATCCGTTAATCCGGAAACCCAGGAAACGGCACGATCACAGCGATCCCGACCATGCAACGTTCTGGTTCTCGGATTGGTCGGTGAGTGGAAACAAGTTTAAGGCGAATCCTGAGCAGACCTACGGGCCTATTCTCTGGACTCAATATACGCTGCAAAACAAAGTTCTCAAGTTGATGGCCTTTTTTGTGCCCATGGAAGAAGGAGCAAGTCGGGTGGCATCCTTACAGCTAAAGTCCAAATCGGGTTGGACCACCTTGGCCGACAGCCCGATCGATCCCTTGTCTCTGACTGCGAATTTCCGAATTGAAAACTGGGATGACACCATCGATCAGGAATACCGCGTTACTTACGATTGGAAGACCAGTAAGGGAGCAACTGTAGCAACTTGGGGAGGAACCATTCGCAAAGATCCCAAAGATAAGGACGGCATCGTCCTGGCCGGCCTGACCTGTTCGCATGCCGAACTATTTCCCAACCGCTTCTTCGAGGAAAACCTTTTGGCTCAGAATCCCGATGTGCTGTATTTTGCCGGTGACCAGGTGTATGAGACCTGTGGCGGTTATGGCATTGTGGTGGCCAAAACAGAAGCGGAGGTACCGCGCGCGACTTTAAATT
The DNA here is from genome assembly GCA_027622555.1 of Verrucomicrobiota bacterium. NCBI lineage: Bacteria > Pseudomonadati > Verrucomicrobiota > Verrucomicrobiota bacterium. The sequence continues at coordinate 14,273 of JAQBYJ010000079.1, read as the reverse complement.
ATTTGGGTAAATTCTGGCCTCTCGGACTCAGTTTCCGCGAATTGCTAAAAGACCGCCCAAGCGTCATGATCCCGGACGATCACGATGTGTATTCGAATGATCTTTGGGGAAAAGAGGGAGCGGCCATGCCGAAGGATGCGGCCGGTGCGGACCTGCGCTGCTTTGGCGGTTACCGGATGCATCCGGAGTGGGTCAAAATGGTGGAGCACACCCAAATGGGGCACCATCCGGATCCCTACGATCCGACGCCGCTTCAACAGGGAATCGGCGCTTATTATACGAGCCTGGATGTGGGAGGCGTCGGTTTTGCACTCATCAACGACCGCAAGTTTAAGTCGGCGCCCGGTGATGTGATCGAGGCGATGGAGCCACTTTTCCAAATACGTGGAGAACGCAACCTTCCGTTGCTTGATGAGATTCATGAGGAAGATTTCGATACCAGTACCCTGGATCGAGACGACTTACAACTGTTGGGACAACGTCAATTGGACTTTCTGCGCGAGTGGGGAGCGGATGGTAAAAAATTGCGAGCGGTGTTATCCCAATCTCCTTACTGCCAACCGCATCATTTGATGGTGGCCGACTTCGATTCCAACGGCTGGCCTCAATCGGGACGAAGGCGGGCACTGGAAGTTATTCGTGACGCCAAGGCGGTCATGATCCACGGCGATCTGCACTTCGCGACTCTGGTGCAACAGGGTATCGACGATTGGGAGGACGCCGGCTGGTCTTTTACCTTGCCCGCGCTTATTACCGGTACCCGCCGCTTGTGGGTGCCAAAAGTCGAAGGAAAAAACCGGCTGCCGGGCATGCCGGATTACACGGGCCGTTTTTTCGATGGCTGGGGAAACAAAATGACCGTTTGGGCGGCTGCCAATCCCTTTAGTTTTTTAATTGAGGACGACTATGAGGGCGAGGGAAGGGCGACCTTGGACTACCTTCGTAACAAAGGTCTCGGTTACGGCATCGTTCGTTTTAACAAGCAGGAGTCTACCGTGACCTTTGAAAGCTGGCCGGTGTATGGCAGCTTCAAGGGAATCGAGGCACATGAGCAGCATCCCGGTTTCCCTAAGACGGTAAAGATTCCGGTTGATTAATGGTGGAAAAAGCAATTAACCGCAGAGGGCGCAGAGAGCGCAGAGAACGCAGAGATATGATTTAACTACGAAACGCGCTAAATGACGCGAAAACACCAGATATTGAACAGGAGTTAGCGGAGAAAAACCTATGTTGGCAGAAACGGATAAGTTTAACCACCCGCTACGCTGGAGAATAGGGAGACACGGAGAAGAAGTAGACAAATACTGGAAGAAGCATTCCCGGGAACGCCGAGCCCCAGCTCGGCAATGTAAATCTCTGGTCCTCCGTGAACAATCAATTTGAACAGAAGTTAACAGAGAAAACAGAGAAGAATAAAACCCTCCGTTACCTCTGCTGCCTCCTGTTAAATCTTAAGTTTTGCTGGTTCGTTCCGGGCAGGTACATCCAGGTTGAACGGGAGTTGGTGATGGAGAAGATGAAAAAAGGAAACCTGTGACCCTCTTTTCGCACTTTGCAGGTTCATGCAAAAAGTACCGTTTTTGTCGGAATCCAACTTCTGCTAAACGTGTTTAGCAGGATTTTTCTTGTTTTGTTGAGAGGAATTCAGTCTCTTGGAGCCACAACGCCCCTGAAACAAGCTCCGATGTCCTTTGGAGTCCCTTTTACGAAAGGCTTCGGCCCGTTCCAAGTGGCGGTATCCAGCTTATTAACAACTTCTAAATAACAATAAAATGAACTCTATGTGTATTACCCATACTAGCAGCTATTGCTCACAACTATTCAAAGGGCTACTCTCGCTGGCCCTTTTAGTTACAGGATTCAGCAACGCGTTCGCCCAAAATGAAGACGACGAAGATGTGTTTGAACTGACTCCTTTCACCGTCGATGAATCCGAAACTCAAGGCTATCTGGCCACAAGTACCTTGGCGGGAACCCGCATTAAGACAGATCTAAGAGACTTGGGCGCGGCCATTTCGGTGGTCACTTCCGAATTTATGGATGATATCGGTGCAACGGATGCAAATACACTATTGTCCTATACGTCCAATACCGAGGTGGGTGGCTACCAAGGAAATTTCAACGGAGCGCAATCCGATAACACGAGTCGTTTTATTAACAATGATGGCCGAACCAACCCTCAGAGGAACCAGCGCATTCGAGGATTGGGTGAAGCGGATTTGACACGCGGATATTACCTGACGGACATTGGTTTCGATAGCTACAATACCGATCGCGTCACCATAAGTCGAGGACCCAACTCGCTTCTGTTCGGTATCGGAAGCCCTGGGGGAGTTATCAACAATTCCACTAAGCAGGCGATTCATGATAGAGATTTCGGAGAGCTAAAGGTCCGGTTTGATAACTACAGCAGCTGGCGAACCGAATTAGACTACAATAAGAGCATTGTGAAGGATCGCGTTGCCCTGCGTGTGGCTTTGCTTAATGAAGGCCTTAAATATAAACAGGATCCGGCGTTTGAGGATCAAACGCGCTTTTACGCTGCTCTGGATGTTGTGTTATTAAAAAACGAAGGGAGTGATTTCCTGGAGCCCACACGGTTTAGGATGAATTTCGAAGACGGTGAGCAGAGTGGATCTCCGGTAGAAGTTATTCCTCCCACCGTTGCCTATGACAATTGGTTTGAGCCTCTTTCACCTTCCATTCAACAGTACACGGGATCGAAACCTACGGCAGCAGTATTATCTCCGAGCGATGGGGGAACCTGGGAGTTTCAAGCTCTGCATGACGATCCACTGGGAACCCAGGCAAATGAGTCTAAAGTACACACCAATGTACATCCCAGCAATTTCCGTCACGTGGGGATTTATTACCCAGGAAAAGGCGCTCCGGCGAGTGTGGGCTTACCCGGTTCCAATATCCAGGGCTACACGTCCCTGATTCCCTGGAGAACCAATCTTGATACCTTGGCCAGTACCGGATTGGCTGGAAGTCCGGTAGCGGCTGGTTTGCCCGATGATAGTCCTGTGGGCAATTACCGGGAATTTGCTACCAACAGTCCCTACTCCGAACCCTTCGCCATAGGTTTTGCCGCACATACCTTGCAAAATCCCGAGGTGTTCGATTATCGAAATCACATGTATAGTAACGGATACGACTTAGTGGAACGTGAATTTGACGCGGTCAATTTCGCATTGGAACAGAACTTCTTCGATAACAGGGCGGGTATTGAAATCGCCTATGACCAACAACATTACCAAACTTATCAGGATTATATCTTTTCGGGTGGGACGGCCCAAAGCACTACTGGACCCTACGACATTTACATCATGAATTCCGTCTATCTGCCGAATGGACAGCTCAATCCGAATTTGGGCCGGGCTTTCACACGATCAGGTGGCCCTAGGCAGCAATTTAACGAGATTGACCGCGAAACGTTTCGAGTAACGGCGTTTGCCAAATTGGATTTTACGGAAAAGGACGGTTTTATGAAATGGTTGGGCCGTCATACCTTTACTGGTCTTTATAACGACCATACGACGGATCGTCATTCGGTGACAACTGCCGACGGTACTGGCAGTAACGAGTTTAACATCACTTCGGCGATGGAAGACCCGCAAGGCATAGGCCGCCGGAATCTGAACCTCACGGTTTTTACCAGCGATAACCTTCTCGGAGTCCAGTCGATGGACGATGTTCGTATTTATCCCATCGATTACGGTCCAAGATATCAACCTGGAGATGAATATAATTACTTGTATGTGGATACCACTCCCGCCAACTCTCCCTGGGCTGCCGGGGGAGTTGCTGGCGACCGGACGCTTAGGCAAGGCAAACTTTTCATGGAACGTTGGTTGCAGAGCGAAGGCATCAGTCAAAACAACATCGAGGCCAAAGCGATTTCCTGGCAAAGTTATTTTCTCAATGACCACCTCGTCGGCCTCTATGGCTGGCGCGAAGATGACACGAAGAGTTTTGCCCGGGCGAATGCTACAGAAGCTGGAGTGCCGGATAGATTAACTGATCTGACTTGGAATCCAGAAGCTAACAAGCTGTCAAAGACGCCTTCGTTGGAGGAAACAGGAGATACCACCACCTGGAGCGTGGTGGGCCGTTATCCCGAAGTGCTTTTTGGTGATCTTCCATTCGGAATGGATATTCAAGCACACTATGCCGAATCGGAAAATTTTAATCCAATCGGTCTTCGCAACGATGCGTTGGGTGCGGCCATCGGCCAACCTACCGGTACCACGGAGGAATATGGATTTACGATCAATTTGGCAGATAATAAGTATTCGATAAAATTTAATTGGTTTGAGACTCAATTGGCAAACGTCAATACCGAACCAAACCTCACCACGAATATCGCCAATGGGGTTGTTGGTAGAATTAATGATTACCGGGAATCTGAAATGCGCGGCACTCCCTTTACCGATCTTCTCGGCTGGGTGCAAGGCGACATCGCGAACTTCCCCATCAAGACCTTTGATCAATTTTATACCGCATCCCTGGCAACGATTCCCTCCACGCTGTCGGCCGTCGTAAATCCAAGGCAGGTAGATCTCAATGGAGATGGCGTATGGGATCAATACCAGGTCGATCCTATCCCAAATCTTCGGTCTACGCAGGATCGCCTGGCTGAAGGATTCGAAGTGGAAATGGTTGCAAACCCAACCTCGTCCTGGCGGTTGATGCTGAATATAAGTAAGCAGGAAACCGTCCAGACCAACACAGCAAATGTGTTGGCAGGGCTAGCGGAAGAATTTGTATCGAAGGTCCTGTCGACGCGGCTTGGAGAAACCGAGGATGATGGACTCTTGGAGCGTGCTGCTAAACCGTACAGCGAACCGTTGGTTGGAAGTCTGCTCGCTCCTATTCGCTCCGCAAAAGCTTTGGACAACACGGTATCCAATGAACAGCGTCTATGGCGCGTTACGGGTGTCAGCAACTACCAGTTCGAGGAAGGCCGCCTGGCCGGTTTCGGAATCGGTGCGGCCATTCGTTGGGAAGATAAAGCCGCCACCGGCTATGTGTTCTTCCTGGATGAGGAAACCGGGGTTCCTGTACCCGACGTAAGCCGACCCTATTTTGACGATGGATTGTTCAGTGGAGATGCCTGGATATCGTACAGAAAACAACTGACTGACAAAATCGATTGGTCGGTCCAGTTGAACGTCAGAAACCTGGTAGGCGAAAGCAACGATATCCCTGTCAAAACCAATCCCGATGGGCAAGTGGCGGTCATCCGGATTCCCAATCCCCGGACGATATACCTGTCGAATTCATTTAAGTTCTGAAGCGTTAAGCGCTACCGGACTGTTACCCCGCCGCTTACTGCGATTTTTTAATCAATTAAATATTTATCTCAAATTCCCCGCTGCGCTTGCAGCGGGGATATGAAATAGCTTATGCGGACGCGTAGCCATTGGTTGTCATACACCTTGTTCTCAAATCGCCTTTCGTTGGCTTTGTTTGGTTTCGCTATGCTTTCTAGTTTTGCTTGGGCTGGAACCATCGATTTCAATCGCGATATTCGGCCAATTCTTTCCGATAAGTGTTACAAATGCCACGGTCCGGACGAAAACACCCGTGAGGCCGATTTGCGCCTGGATACCAAGGAAGGAGCCTTCGGTGATTTAGGTGGCGGTTATTTTCCGATTGTTCCTGGAAAACCGGATGAAAGCGAGCTGGTGTGGCATATCAATGCGGAAGATGAGGACGACATCATGCCGCCGCCCGATTCCGGGTTGACTTTGACCGCCGAGCAAAAGCGTTTGTTGAGCCAGTGGATTGAAGAGGGAGCGGAATGGAAGACCCACTGGTCTTACGAGCCGGTAGCGCGGCCTGAGTTGCCCAAAGTTTCGAATCCAGGTTGGGTTCGAAACGGAATTGATCGATTTATTCTTTCCCGATTGGATCTGGAAGGTTTAAAGCCTTCCATCGAAGCAGACCGAGTCACATTGGTCAGACGCTTAAGCTTTGACCTGACGGGATTACCGCCGACCTCGGCCGAGGTGGATGCTTTCCTGAAGGACGAATCGCCTGATGCATACGATCAATTGGTGAATCGTTTGCTTAATTCGCCCCGTTATGGCGAAGCGATGGCTTTGCCTTGGCTCGAAGCAGCCCGGTATGCGGATACTGATGGATACCAAAACGATGGCCCGCGTTTTATGTGGCGTTGGCGGGACTGGGTGATCGAGGCCTACAATCGAAACCTGTCTTTCGATCAGTTCACGATCGAGCAGCTTGCAGGGGACCTATTAGAAAATCCCACTCTCGATCAAGTGATAGCCACTGGATTCAATCGCAATCATCGCTACAATTCCGAAGAAGGTATCGTATTGGAGGAATTTTTACTCGAAAACGCGGTGGATCGCGTTGATACAACCTCGACGGTTTGGATGGGTTTGACGATGGGTTGTGCTCGGTGTCACGACCACAAATACGATCCGATTTCCACTAAAGAATACTATCAGCTCCTCTCTATTTTCGACAATGTACCGGAATCGGGTCGAGCGGTGAAGTATGGTAATTCCGAGCCGTACGTACCCGCTCCGACAAGGGAACAGGCGGTTGAGCTTTACGAGTACGACAAGCGGCTTATCGCTGCGCAAGAGAAACTGGATTCCGCTTCGGATATGATCGCCAACGGTATAAATGGCTGGGAAGCTCGAGGTCCGTTGGAGCTGGACGAATCTGCGCTTGTAGCTCGTGGGTTGACCGACTATTTTTCGTTGGAAAGCGACGACTCCCGAACCGAGACGGATTCGCCCAATCCGGAATACCAAGAGGGGGTACGAGGTAATTCCGCTTCGTTTGATGGGGAAGGCCGGCTTGCCCTCGATATCAAAGCTAATTTCTTTGCCCACAAACGGTTTAGCCTCGCTTTCTGGTTGAATCCCAAAGATACCTCCAGCGGTGTTATATTTTCCAAGCAGGAACCGTCTTTGTTGCGTTCGGGATTGAATGTTGAATTGAAGGAAGGTCGCTTACAATTTTATATTATTACTTCCTGGATCGCCGGAGTAGGTGCGATTGAAACAGTCGAATCTCTGAAAACGGATCAATGGCGACACGTAACTCTAACAAACGACGGTTCTCTAAGTGCCGCTGGAATGCGAATTCTGATTGATGGGAAAGCCGTTAAAACACGGATGTTGTACAATACGAATTCCAATATTGTGGAAACTTCAAAAGATGTTCCACTGCGAGTTGGAGGCGGCGTAGTTGGTTCTCGCTTCAAGGGGCAGGTCGATGAAGTGAGAACGTATGATCGAACCCTTTGGCAGGATGAAGCGATGATCCTTGCGGAGCCGGCGAGCTTGGAAGATATCGCGCAAATGGATCCTTCCGCCCGGAGCCCTTCCGTCCAAGCCAAATGGAAAACGTATTATTTAGAGAACACTGCGCCAGAACCACTCAAGAAGCTGGGCGCAGACTTCTTTGCGGCTCGGATGGAGCGTCTGGAATTTCACGATGCGCTTCCCACGGCGATGGTCATGCAGGAAATGAATCCGCCGCGCCCGACGCATGTGCGAGTGAGAGGCGTCTACGACCAACTTGGTGAGCAGGTCGAGCATAAGCTCCCCGGCGTTTTTCCCGATTTCCCTAGCGGAGCGTCGCATGATCGATTGGGTTTCGCGCAATGGCTTGTCAGTGGAAAGCATCCATTGACTGCAAGAGTGGCAGTGAATCGGTATTGGCTGAAATACTTCGGACGTGGGATAGTAAAGACGGCCGAGGATTTCGGGGTGCAGGGGGATTGGCCGAGCCACCCGGGATTGCTTGATTGGTTGGCGGATGAATTCGTCCGAACAGGTTGGGATATAAAGGCGATGCAGAAGCTGATAGTCAGCAGCGCGACCTATCGCCAGCAGTCGCGGGTGACGCCGGAACTGCTGGAACGCGATTCCGAAAATATACTGCTCGCCAGAGGGCCTCGGCAGAGGCTTTCCGCCCACGCCTATCGCGATCAAGCACTAGCCGTGAGCGGGTTGTTAGTGGAGCGGCTTGGTGGTCCATCGGTTAGCCCTTACCAGCCTGAAAAACTATGGGAATTGATGAGCAATATGGTATACACCCAGTCCAAGGGAGAAGATTTGTATCGTCGCAGCTTGTACACGATTTGGAAACGGACCATTCCGCCGCCCACTATGGTTCTGATGGATGCAGCCGATAGGGAGTCCTGCATCGTCAGCTCGAAACGTACCAATACCCCGTTACAAGCGCTTACGTTGCTCAACGAAAAGACTTTTGTTGAAGCGGCCCGCAATCTCGGCCAACGTATATTGCTCGAGGGAGGCGATACAGCTGCCGAGCGAATCGCGTTCGGTTTTAATGCGACCACTTTTCGACGGCCTAACATTAAGGAAGGTGTCTTGCTCGAAAGGGCGTACCAGAATTATCGAAGCGAGTTTGAAAACGATCTTGTCGGAGCGGAACGATTGATTGCGGTGGGGGAATCGAGAGCGAGCGAATCTCTCGATCCCCGCGAATTGGCAGCGGCGACGGCATTGGCGAATGTCCTGCTTAATTTGGATGAAGTAATAACAAAGGAATAAACAAAATGGCTATTTACGAAGAAGGTTGCAGTGGATATAATGAGATACATGGAAATCCGTTGGCCATGACTCGTCGCTATTTTCTAGGTAAAGCGGCGAAAGGTCTTGGTGGCATAGCTTTAGGGTCGCTGCTCAATGAGCATCTGTATTCCCAGTCGAATTCGATCGCCGGTCTCTCCCAGTTTCCCAATTTCACTCCTAAGGCAAAACGGGTTATTTATCTCTTCCAGTCCGGAGGTCCTCCTCAGATGGATCTTTTCGACTACAAGCCATTTCTCGATAAGGTCCACAATCAGGAAGTGCCCGATTCTGTATTCAATGGGCAACGACTTACTGGTATGACCGCTGGTCAAAGTTCTTTTCCTGTAGCTCGATCGATCTTCAATTTTGAGCGGACAGGCAAGAGTGGGATGTGGCTGAATACGGATGTGATGCCCCATTTCGCAGACGTTATGGATGAAGTTTGCCTTATCAAGTCTATGCATACCGAGGCGATTAACCACGACCCGGCGATCACTTTCTTTCAGACTGGTTTTCAGATCGCAGGCCGCCCTAGCATTGGAGCCTGGTTGTCCTATGGCTTGGGGAGTATGAACGAAAATTTGCCTGCATTCGTAGCAATGGTGTCTAACGGCACTGGGCGACCAGCAGGACAGCCGTTATACGATCGTCTTTGGGGTGCGGGATTTCTTCCATCCAAGAACCAAGGGGTGAAATTTGGTGGAGGCAATGAGCCGGTCTTGTATTTAAATAACCCTGATGGAATGAGTTCCAAGCTGCGGCGCAAGACGCTCGATGATATCGCGGCGATGAACGAGTTGAAGTTTGACGACTATGGCGATCCCGAGATCGAGACGCGCATCTCCCAGTATGAAATGGCTTTCCGCATGCAAACCTCCGTTCCCGAGCTAACCAATGTGTCCGACGAGCCGGAAAGCACCTTCGATCTTTATGGAGAAGATGCGAAGCAACCAGGTACCTATGCCAACAACTGCTTGTTGGCTCGTCGATTGTCGGAACGTGGCGTTCGCTTTGTTCAGCTCTTCCATCGTGGTTGGGATTCCCATAAAGATCTTCCCGGAAATGTGAAACGTCAGTGTCTGGATACCGACCAAGCGACGGCTGGATTGCTCAAGGACCTGAAACGTCGCGGCATGCTCGACGATACCTTGGTCATTTGGGGCGGTGAATTCGGTCGCACAGTTTATTGCCAGGGCGAAATGACGGCAGAGGATTACGGCCGGGATCACCATCCCCGTTGCTTTTCAATGTGGCTGGCTGGCGGAGGCGTAAAAGCCGGGATTAGTTATGGAGAGACTGACGAATTCAGTTATAATATCACCGCCGATCCAGTCAGCGTTCACGACCTCCACGCCACCATCCTCCATCTCCTCGGTGTAAACCACAAAAAACTTACTTACAAATTCCAAGGCCGCCACTACCGTCTGACAGACGTACACGGGGAGGTTGTTAAGGATTTAATCGCGTAACCGGCTCGGACAAATCCGCAAGCCGAAGCGATGAAGCAGATGATATTCGAAGTGAATAAGGGTGTTGCTCAGATTGGCGGCAAGGTCGTGGAAATAGGCTTCAATAATGGAGAAAATGGGGACCAGAAAAACAGGTTGTGCTTTCCCTCGTAATTAATCCACGTTAAGGTCTATTAGAATGAAACTCAAATCAGCCTATTTATTGCTTCTTCTCTTTTCGACCCCTCGCTTGGGAATGGCAGCGAATCTCGACAGACAAGCGATTGAGAAAGAAGTTTTTGAGGTGCTGGACCAATTTTTGATAAGCTTTAGTGCCAAGGACCCGGTTGCGCATGTGAGTACTCTCCACTTTCCGCATTTTCGATTGGCAGGTGCATCTATGACTATTTGGGAAACCAAGGAAGTGGGAATAACAGCGAACAAAAGTACATTGGAAAACCTTTCTTCTACTGGATGGGACAAAAGTATATGGGTTCACCGGGAAATTATTAGCCTGAGTGAGGACAAAGTTCACGTAAACACCCGGTTTCGTCATCTGAGAAAAGATGGCTCCGAAATAAGATCCGCAGACTCTTTGTGTGTGTTGATAAAAAGGGACGGACGATGGGGCGTTCTTTTGAGATCGAGCTTTCGTTGATGAAAATACGGAGACGAATCTTAGGGAGTTACCGGTAAATCTAAACTCAGGACGCCTATCCCCTCGTTCATCTTTATTGAAGCATTTAAACACTTAGATTCATGGAAATAAAAACTACAAATTCCCTTTGCGCCATTCTGTCGGCGGCTTGGCTTGCATTCGCAACACAAGTCTTTCCCGCCGATTCTCCGTTCTTGGTAAAAACCGTGAAAGACAATGTGACCGGACGGACTGTGCAATGGTATCAGAGTTCTCAACACGAAAATCATTATTATTACTGTGTGAACCCCTGGGATCAATCTGAAGAACACCTGACGTTTTTCCAATTCGATAAATCAGTGACCCAGATGGATGCCAGTCATGCATTTCCGGGATCTCTCTGGATCATGAATTCTGATGGAAGTGGCCGGAGGATGCTTGCCGACGGTCTGTTTGGCCATTCACACACCGGTATTCAGCAGAATTGGGGATACGGTGGAAAAACAGTCATCTTTTCAGATAATTCAGATGGCAGACGGGGTATTGGTCTCATCAACGTGGAAACTGGCTCACGAGAGTTTATTGAAACTTCCTACAGTTCGGCGCGTGTGAGTCCGGATTTCACAAAGTTATCCTGCGTTGGAAGTAAGGAATGGGGGATTATGGATATGCAGACCCGAGAATTCACTCAGCTAGTAAGTTTAGAGCGAGTTCTGGCCCTGTCTCCAAACAAGCAATTGGCAAAAAATAAGCCATCGCATTTGCAAAATACCCGATTCAGTCCTGACGGAAAAAAGTGCATGCTAGTCCACCGCACCAGCGAAACATACCCAACTCTGGTTGAAGTTTATGTTTACGATTTCAATACCGGTGGCCTCTCATTTATTGCATCCGACCTCCACCATCCAACCTGGCGTCCAGACGGTAAGGTAATATTGTTTGTCCGTCGAGAGCCTCATACGAATACGCAGACCCTGTGGGAAGTCGATGTCGAGACTACCGAAGAACGGTGTGTATTCACAGATCACGTTCCAGCCGGACATCCATCCTATCACCCATTGAAACCACACCTTGTAATCACCGACTGTTTCGGCGGCGAGTTCGGATACGGAATTGCTGTTATCAATTTGAAAACGAAAGAGCAAAAGCAATTGGTCACCATTCCTCTCGGTATCGAGCCACCAAAGCTGGCTGACCCTCGTTTCCCTTTCCGGAACTGGCATATATGGATGCCGGCGAGAAAGTATTTAAACGAACCCAGACCGGTCTTTAATAAAGATGGTACTAAGGTGTTGTATACCTCTGAGGAGAGCGGACGTTTTAATCTCTATGTTGTTGATACATCGGATCTATAACACGGACTCATTATGATGATAGTCTCTACAGCGGTGAACTCTGGGTTAGTTATGGTAAAAAGTCCTAGTATTGTAATCTCTTGTTATGTACCCCAAACCCGAACAACTCTAAACCTTTTTGAGGCTCGTTTCTTCCTTGGTTTGAGTCTCTGTAACTGTTAGCTTCGGCAAATTCCCTATTTTCTAAAAAATGACTTCAAAGTTATCCCCCTATCCCCTGGTTCCCACAATTTTGTTGGCAGTGTCTTGCCTGAGTTCTGGTCAGACTTCCAGACTGGAAAGTTCCGGCCTGCAAGTCCTCCACTGCGACACCCGGGTGGAGCCCCCTGCTTGGGCACTGCTGGAACGAAAAGTCATCGATTCACTCAACCGGGCCGGCGTTGAATTTTACAACACCTACGTGGAAGATGACGGCACGGTGACTTTCAAGGAACGTTATGAAGGAGGCATGAATTCATCGGACGACCTCTACGAGGCCTTTCGCGGATTTTCTCTCCACACCGCACTCGGCGGGTCCGATGAACTCGACAAACTGCACCGCCAGGTCTGGGAAGGAATCACCCGCCAGTTCACCCGCTATGGACAGATCTACCGGGAATTCGATTCCAACTGGGACTGGATGCACCACGGAGAGGGCTATGTCTCCTTTTACCCCCTGGGAATGATCGAGCCCCACGATCCGGTGTTTCGCGACCGGGCCATCCGTTTTGCCGCGATGTATATCGGGGACGACCCGGAGGCGCCAAACTGGGATCCGGAGAAGAAAATGATGCGTGCGGTCATGAACGGTAGCCGGGGTCCCAAGATGGAGTGGGTCAAACGGGATTGGATACCCACCAATGCCAATCTGGTCTACTACCCACTTCCTTTTCAGGATATTCCGGGTGTGGATACTTCATCCGCCTGGATCAACGACCACCCGGACAACGACCTGTTCGCCAAACTGGTGAAGACGATGAGCGACCGGATGGCCAAAGGCGACGTTCCCATCAACCTGACCTCTACCGCCCTCATCGCCAGCGCCTACCTCTACACCGGTGAGGAACGTTACGTGCAATGGGTCGAGGATTACGTGGGGACCTGGGAGAAACTGACCCGGCAGAACAACGGCATCACTCCGGATAACGTGGGTCTCTCCGGGAAGATCGGCGAATATACCGGGGGCAAATGGTGGGGCGGCTATTATGGTTGGGTCTGGCCCCGTGGCGGTACCGACATCGTCCTGGCCGAACTTACGGCGGCCAAGGTGGCCACTTTGTTGACCGGAGAATCCCGCTGGATGAATCTGCCCCGCAGCCAGATGACCGTCTTGCGCGAACAGGGGAAAATCCACGCAGGTACGACGCTAGATCCGGGTGATGTGCGGAAAAACACCTCGAGTGATGAGATGGTGGATACGATCGTGGACGGGACGCCGGTTATTCCGAGGCGTCATGATGAGCGCGGCTGGTATGATTTCATTCCAGAGCCGGCTTACCCTTACCTGAATCTCTGGTTTGTATCCCAGAACGAAAACGATTGGCAGCAAATCGAGCGCCTGGCGGAAGCTCAAAAGCAAACTTCGGGAAAACTATCCGATCCGGACCTTCAATGGGCCTATTTCGTCAAAGGACGTAACCCGGATTTTGCCGAGCGGGCGTTCCGCCGTGACCTTAAAACCATAGCCAGGAAAGTTGAACTCATTCAAAATGAACATGGGGATTCGGAAACCTGGGTCGATAACAAGTGGATTAATATGGATCCCATGGAGATGGAAAACCTGACCCGGCTCTCCGTGGGAGGGATTCCCATCCATGTGCGTGGTGAGATGTTGCACTCTCAGGTACGTTATTTTGATGGTGAGCGGCGGCGGTCGGGACTCCCTCCCGATGTGGCGGCGATGGTTAGCGGGATCGAGCGTGACTGGATTGAAGTTGAGGTCGTGAACCTCAATCTCTTTGAGCCCAGGCAGCTGATCATCCAGGGCGGCGCCTATGGGGAACACCATTTTCTTTCGGTCGATTTCAAGCAGGCATCCGCCGAACAGCCGGTTGGCAGGACGGTAAAGGCCTCAGCATTTGCCCTCGATCTTTCGCCCGGTGCGGGATCGACCTTAAAAATTCACCTCGAGCGTTACTCGAATCAACCCAGTTACGAATACCCATGGGACCGTTAATTCAAAATTCTTACCAAATGAATTCACAATTAAACTGTAGGAGCGGGTTTATCCCGCGATCGTTTTGTGCGGCCTCGACACAATCGCGGGATA